>CAZGVZ010000122.1:7304-8874 GCA_964529145.1 uncultured Fibrobacteraceae bacterium
ATTCAATAACGCATAATTTGATTGGAATAATTCGTGACATAAGTCAACAAAGATAAAACCGGCCAAGTTGTTTCAAAAAAAAGAGTTTCCGACCATGGCGAAGTATTTACATCTGAACGAGAAGTAAATGCTATGCTCGATTAAGTAAAGCAAGAAACCGAGCGTATTGATTCACGTTTTCTTGAGCCTGCCTGCGGACACGGGAATTTTCTTACCGAAATACTGCGCAGAAAGTTGTCCATTGTAGAAGCCCGATACGGCAAAAAGCAGCTCTATGGAATAGCAATTACGGAATTGACAGCACTGCTTTCAAGGCGGTCTTTGTACTGCTCTAAAAAAGCAGATGGAAAATATTCGATTTGTGCCAACTTTCAGGATGAAAAAGGGAATATCTTTTTTAAAAATGTAAAACACAAATGGAAGAATGGGCGTTGCAGTTTCTGCGGTGCAAGCCAACAGGAATACGAGCGCGAAGAACAGCTTGAAACTCACGCATACCAATTCATTCATACCGGCATTCCAGAGGAGATTTTTGATATGAAGTTTGACGTGATTATTGGCAATCCGCCGTATCAATTGAGTGACGGTGGGTTCGGGGAAAGCGCACGTCCGATTTACCAGCTTTTCGTTGAACAGGCGAAGAAACTCAAGCCGCGTCCCCTCTCGATGGTTTTCAGGGGGAAAAGGATTGGATGAGTTCAGAGAATCAATGCTCAATGACAATTGCTTGCGCTCAATCGACGACCATCTTTGCGCATCTGACGCCTTTCCGGGCGTAGGCCTCAAGGGTGGCGTTTGTTACTTCCTCTGGGACCGGGACAATCCCGGGCTCTGCCGGGTCACCACCCATTTCAAAGACTGGCCTGTCTCGACAGCCACTCGCCCGCTGCTTGAAGAGGGCGCGGATGTATTCATCCGCTTCAATGAAGGGCTGTCAATCCTAAAGAAGGTCATTGCTGTCGAGAGTGGGGAATCGCAATCGCTATCCCTGCCTAATAATAAGCGTTTCGACAAACTGGTCAGTTCTAGAAAACCGTTCGCGCTAGAGACAACGTTCAAGGGTAAGGCAGCTAAACGTGCTGGTGACGTGCTGGTCTATCAGAACGGCGGCATAGGATACACGCCGAGAAGTTCTATCACTACTGGCGTTGAACTCATCGATAAGTGGAAGGTTTATGTAGGCCGGGCAGCCCCTGGTACTGGCAACAGAGATACCTACCCTCACAGGATTATCAGCACACCATTCGTCGGGGAGACGGGGAGCATCTCTTCTGAAACTTATCTGTGCATTGGCCCATTCGATTCGAAGACTCAGGCAGAATGCGTTTTGTCCTACCTTTCCTGTCGAATCACACGCCTCCTAATTCTCCTGCACAAGCCATCGCAGGACACTACACGAAAGGTCTACACCTTCGTGCCAATCCAGAACTGGAACAGAAAATGGACAGACAAGGACCTCTACGCGAAGTATGGTCTATCTGAGAATGAGATCACCTTCATCGAGAAGGTTGTTCGCCCGCTGCCTCCTGCTCAAGGCGAGGCGGCATGCGGGGAGGCGGACGATGAGTAA
>CAZGVZ010000122.1:8884-9700 GCA_964529145.1 uncultured Fibrobacteraceae bacterium
TTCTTCCCTCCTCGCCCCGCGGCGCGGCCCACCATCTACGCCTATGAAGATACGAACTCGCAGTATGCGGGCCTGCTTAAAGTCGGATATACTGCGGTTGATGTTCAAAGCCGTGTTGCCCAACAGTACCCGACCTTGCGTCCCGGAGCGTTACCATACCGGATAGTTCTTGAAGAATCCGCAATGCGTAACGACGGTACGACATTTTCCGACCATGATGTGCATCGCTATTTGCGTCAAGTCGGGATTAAAAATCCGGATGGCGAATGGTTTCAGTGCAATTTGGAACGCGTTAAGGCGGCGATAATTGCAATTAAAAATCGGGAGCTTGAAGAGGAAAACCGCACGGTTGATTTCGCAATGCGGCCGGAGCAAGAAGAAGCTGTAGCTAAAACAATTCGTTCAAGAAGGAAAACCCCCGCAAAACGCATGGCTTTTTGAATCTTTGCCAAAGCACTCTTCAGCTTTCTAAGGAAAAAGTTGAGGAATGGCTAAAAAACTGGATGCTTAAAGATGATAATGGCCGAGATGCAAAAGCACATTCAATTGCGACATGGTTAAGTAATACGAATGAGCATAAAACGCATGGCCGTCCTATTAATTTTCAAAAAGCTCGTGATGCTGGTTTAGTAGTGCATCTGCTTGAAGACGACCAAGAATTGCAGGAATTGGTTCTTTCAACGTTTCACGCAGCAATGGTTACTTTTATGGTCACCCCTTGTGTTAAGATCGTTGAAAACCATAACGGCAAAGGACTTTACTGCATATTCCGGCGTATTCGGCACCCCAGTCCGGTTTTATTCGGCACCTGATCCG
>CAZGVZ010000123.1:0-761 GCA_964529145.1 uncultured Fibrobacteraceae bacterium
CTTGAGCAGAGGAACGGCCGATGACCATGCTCCCTCGTGGAAATAAATATCCGACAGTTCCCGTACGGCAATAAGATTGGTGGAATCCGCCTGGAGCACTTTTTCCATGGCCTTTTTCGCTTCCGAAGGACGGGAAAGGGCGATGCACGCCTGGGCGTATTCCCAACTCGCCTCCGCGGTAAAGTCGATTTCGAGCGCCTTCCGGGCCATGTCCATCGCGTTCTCGGCCTGTTCCATTTTATTGTAGGCGCGGGAAGCTCCGAGCAAGGCATGGTAATCGTGAGGATTCATTCTCCATGAAACCAAAAAACAGGCCAGCGCCTTTTCGGGCATTCCGAGATGGTTATTCGCTTCCCCGATTTTTATCCAGGTCAGGGCGTCACGATCCGCAGCGGCCATCTTGCCGTCGGCGTAGTCGATCGCTTCCCGGAACTTCTTCTCGGAAAAGAGCTTGTCAAAAACGGCATCGGCTTCAGCGCTTCCAGCAAGAATCGTGACCAGCAATAACGTAAACGACATTACCGAAAAAAAGGGCGACTTCTGCATCCGCACGCTCCTCCTGCACAACCCGCATACTCGGTAAACCGCTTCAAATCCGAATTTTAATGGGGCGAAAATCAATTTTGAAAAAAGTTTTCCATATTAATTAAAAATGATACTTCGCAGTTTAAGTAAGCAAATGATCATGGGAGTGAGGTAGTGTCTCAGTCTGAGAACCACCTTTTCCCCGTTATTCTTAACTGTTATGATGGAAGGTATCT
>CAZGVZ010000123.1:771-1380 GCA_964529145.1 uncultured Fibrobacteraceae bacterium
GCATGCCCCGGCAGCTGCGGGAAACAAGAAGAATGTATTGCATTCCAAAGTGCGCCATCTTACTCCACCGGCAGATGTGGCGGCTCCTCGTCTTGAACAAGCTCCGGAAGGGGTTTTTACCGGGAGCCTTTCAACACATTAAGCAAGAACCTCGTGCACGCATTCACGGGTTTTCCCGCCTTCTTTCGAGCTCATCAAGGAATCTCCCCCACAGGAAAAGTGGGCCGGGGTCTGTTTTTAGGTCGCATCTCAACCCCAGTGACACGGCACGTTCTCCGGCGATCTGGTCGTGCCCTACATACCTCATTATCCTGTCTTCGCGCAGTTCGATTTTATGAGAGATCGCCCCGAGAGACCGATACTGCTCCGGGGTAAAACCGCTTTGGTCGGTTGCAAGAAGTTCGATTCCGACCGAAAACTCGTTCACATCACATCGTCCGTCCGGATCGGGCATGACGCTTCCTCCGCAATGCCATGCCTTACACTCATCCGGGACCAGGTGGAACACTTCACCTCTCCTGTCGATGAGATAATGGCTGCTTACTCCATATTCGCAGAACAGAGGAATCACACATTCCAAATCATAAGGAGAATCGGGAAAAAGGTTTA
>CAZGVZ010000123.1:1417-7705 GCA_964529145.1 uncultured Fibrobacteraceae bacterium
CCATAAAGCCTTTTTCCCGGTGGCCCCCACCATTTCCCCTATTGTTTGTCTGCCGCAACGTTCTCCATTGGTACAATGAAGAAAGCATTCATGGATTTTCATGGATTTTCATAATCTCCACTGAGGTAACGAAAGTACATGAGACGGCAGGCACATGAAACACAGATGCGGTACCCGGATACTATTTTTCCGTTATGCGAAAAAAGATGCCGAAAGCAGTGCTCATCACCGCCGGTACAAAGCGCCTCGGATTTCACTTCGCCCGAACATCGCTCGAAATGGGATATCATGTCATTCTGCATTACCGCTCCACCGAACTTCCTGCCAGGCAATGGCTCAACCGCAATCCTGAATTCAAAAACAGGGTGTTTTTTCTCGGACAGGAACTCACCGTCAATCCGGAGCACCTTATCGACCGGTCCCTGGAACTTCCCTGCGCATTGACGGGACTCGTCAACAACGCTTCCATTTTTACCCCTGGAGACATTGCGGACATCCGCCATTTTCAACAAATGCTCGATATCCACCTGCTCGTTCCCGCACGTCTCGGAGCCCATTTTCATAGTCATGTCCGAGAAGGCTGGATCATCAACATCACCGACGCCCTCATCGATCGCCCAAACCTCACCTATCAGAACTATCGGATCTCGAAACTTTTTCTGAGGGAATTGACCAGACAACAGGCTTTGCTCTTCGCTCCCGGATGCAGGGTCAACGCGATAGCTCCGGGAGCGATGCTTCCGGCCACGCACATGAAAAAGGAGGAATTCGAAGCACTCAGCAGGAAAACTCCGCTCCGTTCCACAGGTGCCCTCGCATTCCTTTCCGATGCTTTTCGATATCTGGTTAAAAACCGTTATTGCACAGGAGAAACAATCACTGTCGACGGCGGAAGACACCTTACCGCCTGAGCCCTGTCGCAACCGCCCCGCTACGCATCTCCGTACCGTAGCAGCAACTCCGGCATCAACTCATCGATATATCCGGAGAGCTGTCGAAATGTCTTCCGGTACACTTCGATGGAGCCGCCGACCGGGTCATTGATATGTCCTTTCTTTCTCTTTCGTTCGGGCCAGGCAGACAGCATGAAAAGCCGGTCGGATACCTGTGGAAAAAACAGGTCGATGTAATCAGACTGGACCTGCTCCATGGTGAAAATGAAACGACTGGCTTTCATCTCTTCGGGTACGAGCGCCCGTGACCGATGTTGTCCAATATCGATCGCATTCTCACGACACACTTCGACCGCGGGTCCGGTAGCGGCGTTGCCCTCGATTGCATGTATCCCCATGGATGAGACATCGAGTCCTGCCAGCCCTTCTTCGGTAAGTCTCTTCCTCATGATTCCCTCAGCCATGGGACTGCGGCACATATTTGCATTACATACGAAGATGATTCGGGCCATGAATAGAGTGCTGATTCCTTCTGTTCAAGGACATGTTCAGTTCACGTATACCGGAATTGAAAACCGTTAACCAAAAATCGTTTCGTCACGTATACTTGGAAACGGTATGGAAGAAAATAGTATTTTACCATATAAACCAAGAGGAGACAAATCAATGGCTTTAAGCAATGAAGAAAAAGGGATCATCGAAGAAGCGCTGTCCGTATATCTGCAGATTGTCGCACGCCAGGTTCCACCCGCTCAGGTACAGAAGCTCGCTCAAGTCGCACAAAATATAGTGAGGAAACTTGATACCCTGGGAACAGGAGGAGGAAAGCAGGGAAATAAACCGAACGGAATCAGTGATGAATGGTACAAAAATGTATGCAGTACATGCAATAAACTATCTCCCGGAGGGTGTACCGACAAGGTAACCGAAAAATTCCCCGGAAAGTGCGACCCCATTCTCCATTACGAGCGGGAGAAAGCTCTAAACGCCCGAAAGTGATCCTATCTTCCCCGGCAGTGCCTTTTCCGGACGGAAAAGGCACTCGTCGTGCAATCTCCGCGCAGCCTGCGGATTAAGGCATGAACAAAATTTTCCGTTGCATTGTGGCGAACCGTTTTCCTGTAAGTTTGACTCCTGAGAGACGGACGATATAGGTTCCCGTACCTGGATGAAACCCGTCCGCTCCGGGATTCCATAGTATCGAATTCGGGCCCCGGTGCAGAGCTGATCCTGAAATGACGTTTTTCCAGATTCTGCGGCCTATCTGGTCGAAAACTTCGATCCTCACTTCGTTTATGTCATCATAGGGAAGGTTGAACCGTATGTTCATGATTCCCCTGCATGGATTCGGAAAAACGGTAAAGAACGCGAATGGAGCTCTCATCCTGCCGGTCCAGGATGCCATGAACAACGAATCACCCACCAGCATCCAGCGATAGGCCGATGCATTCGCCTCGACGGAGAGGCGTTTCGGCAGGGACAAGCTGTCGATCCGGTTCTTCGCCGGATCGTACATGCCCAACACGTATCCGTCAGGAAGTGGTGAAATCGCCTCAGCTTTGTAGCTGAACACGGTTTTCCGGGCCTCTCCATTGACAAATACCAGCGGAAAAACGCAGCCGCTTTCGGCGCGACCGTATACGACGGATCCGCCATGAAGTGTTCCATGCTCCTCATCGCAAACCAGCACCCGTTGTCTGCCGAAAGATGGCGTCACCGGAAAAAACGCCTTTCCATGTCCGGTCTTGAAACCACAATAGAGGGGCGCTGTGGCTCCATTCCCGGTACGCGCCTCCACTGCGACACTCCATCCGTCTTCCTTCCGCCGCTTCGTAATCCCGGTTCCGAAAGTCGAAAACGATTCCGGTATTGCGGGGATACGCAGCAGAACGTCATCCGGACCGGAATTGTATACGCTGTACGTACCGATACCATCGTTTGCAAGCCGGTATGACAGCAGGCTGTCCTTCGAATCGAGCCCGTTCAACAGGGCAAGATACTTGGGTCGCGTCACCGCCTTCCCGAGCAGGCTGTCGATTTCCCATTTGTATATGTAGAGCTGATCGGTCACCCTCTCTTCGAAACTTGTGGATTCGAGAATATCGCCGATTCTGATATCGAAATTGAAAGGTAACGCGATATCCGTGAATTGTTTCGCTTTTAACTCGATACCGTAAGGTTCTTTAAGCGAAACAGTGGTTCCGGAACCCAGGGACTTCAGCTGGCGGTCGCCCCTGGATTTGATCCAGAGCACGCGACCGGGAACGAAGGAAAAAAGATTCCTGCTTGCGGGCCCATATTCGATCCATCGGTCGTACAATCCGCTGACGGCCGCTGCATCGGCCGCGTCCGTTGTATCACACCAGCGGAAAACCCTAAACTGAAGCGAATCATAGGTCCATGGATTTCCCGGACTCAGATCCCTTAGCGCCGCTTCCGCGGAGGGATCGGTAAGGTTGGCGGTGGTGACCACCGGCGTCCATCTGCAACTGTCCAACAGAACCCCGTCGGAAGCCGATCGTAAAACGACTCTGGAAACCTCCACTGCCGAAACGAAACGGCCGTCCGTTATCGACAGCCATGCACGAACACTCCCGTCGCTCACGATCGAATCCCTGTGGATCATGGTGATGATCGTATCGGTCAGGTTGTCGCACCTCAACACCGAAGCTCCGTTTTCTCCGTCGGCAGGAGCTCTCCAGTAACCGAGCGTCACTGAACTGTTCACTACATTGTCGGTAATCTCGATCGTATCGTACACCGGAACGGAGGGCGGCACGGCTGATGCCGTATCGCTCAACAGCACGATCCGCGGCACGGAAGTGTCGATCATCGCCAGATACGGACCGTAGGGTTTGTCGCCTATCTGCTTTGCGACATGGGCCACCCTCAGTGCCGTATCCACGCTGCAGCCGGGGAGACAATTCCAGGCATTCTTGTCGTTTTCAAATTGATAGATTCGAATAGCACCTTCCGGCAGGGCTCCGATCAGCGAGGTATCATAAATCAATCCGAGGTCCACCGGATCGGATTTCCTGTCATTCTTGAAATCGATTCCGAACCTGCTCACCACCACGAATCACCGGCGGGGAAGGAGGATTGAAGACCCGAATGGTATCGGTAATGGTTCCTGGGCTAACCCCCTTTTTCCTGAGTATGACCCGGCCGTTGAAAGCGGTCGCGACAGTATCGTCACCCCGGAAATACACGATTGTTTGCCAGACGGCACCGGGAATTTTCACTGTACAACGGGCCTCCTCGGTCGCTTCGGACCACTGGTCGCTCTCTTTTCTCCGGAGAAGAAGGGAAAAATGATAGGTGCTGTCGAAACGCAGGTCTTCACCCATATCGATACGTGTAAGGTTGCCATGGGTTTTCAGGTCGGTAACGCTCGTTCCGGAATTGGTACCGGGCCATACGGTTCCGGCCGGAGCCTGATTGATGGCCCACACGATGCCGGTAACCAGCCCGGCGGCCGGCCCGATGCCCGAGGTATCGATATCCCAGGTCACAGTGATCAGGTTCGTCAGAGTATCGAAAGACGCGGAAGCATCGTGTATCCGATTGACAACCGTATCATGGGTGGATTGCAGTGTCGAGCAGATAGCGCGGGCCTGCTCGGGGATGAGGGACCATACCTGATCTCTCACTATCTGCAATCCGATGTAGTATTTTGCGCCGGGCATCAGTTCCGAAAGAAAGGTATCCGTACAGGCGGGATCCACTGAGATCCAGCCGTAAACACTCTCGTTGATCACTGCCGATTGGGGGAGCGGCTGCATGCCCCACCATATCCTGATTCCGTCTGCCTCCGGGTCTTCGGGAAAACTCCAGTGTAAAAAGACCTGACTGTAATCAGTGGAATCGACCGTCAGCACGGCCTCGTTCACCGGGCGCGCTACTCCCACAGCGATGCGCCTGCTGACCGGCGGGCTGGTGTTGCCCAGGATACCACGCCATGAGGCCCGCACCGTCAGCGAATCCTCCAGACCGGCAAACCGCTGGTTACGATATACACGGGTGAGAAGATCGGAATCCAGATCGGCAGGATAGATCGTATCGGCGAAATCCGCTTTGAAGGCACCGTTTCCGAACCCGTACTCGATCCTGATGAACATCAGGGAATCCCTGTCGATCGAGGAAATGTTGCTTACCTTGACCTTGATGGAATCCGAAACCCGCTTGTGCTCGATCTCAAGCACCATTTTATTCGGGAGGGCTCCGGAATCGCACATCAGAACATTCGCCCGCTGCTCCTCTGAAGATGCCGGAGGTATGGTGTCCGGTTCGCGCCAGAATGGAGAGACCGTGAAAAACAGCGTATTGCATTCGACTGGAGGAGTATTGAAAAGTTCGAGCAGGGTGTCGTACGTTCCGCTTCCTTCTGAACGAAGCTGCCCGATGGGTATCCTGACCAGATTTTCCGATTCGGATGAAAGCGCGGGGTAGGTGGTGAACCCGTACCAGATTCCGATCGCGTCGACATGAGGCGAAGCCGCCGGGGAGAAGGGAAGATCGAGAAAATTGGAAAGCGTACATCGCACGCTCGTCGGATCTACGAAACCGACCTTTATCCCTACCAGGTTGTAGACTTCGCCCGGTGTCACCAACAGCCGGATATACGCGCTGTCGACACCGGAACCGTTCGTAACGACACAGCGATATGTTCCGCCGTCCGAAGTGTCAGGGTTCTCCAATGTTAAGGTATTCCCGGTCGAGAGCACGGTCGACGCTCCCAGCTTGTTCCACGAAAAGGAGAGCTCCGGCTTTCCCTCGACGGTCACGCGGAGCGTGACCGGGTTCCCTTGTACCACCACGGTATCCGCGGTCCTTCCGGTGATTTTCGGTATGGGAAGCTTGACGGTCAAGAGAGCTGCCCTGCTTGTGACGCTTACCGAAACCAGGTTGGTGACCGTACAGGTGAAAAGATCTCCCGATGCCGATGTGTCCGCGGCTATCCTCAACGTGGCGCCCGTCGCTCCTTCGATCGCGGATCCGTTGCGGTTCCATGCATAGGCAAGTCCCTCTCCGGCAGCGGCCACTGAAAAGATCGCCGAATCTCCGTCGAAGACCTGGAGCGAATCGGGATGATCGGTTATGACCGGAGGGGCTATGACCCTGAGAAGGACCGTATCGCTCGAGACGCTGTCACGGCTGTTCTTTACGACACAGAAGTATCTCGTACTGTCGTCCGGGGCGTCGGTTTCCGGAATGGTCAATGAATCCGAGGTGGAAACCTCATCGGAGGTTTCACCCTCCAGTTTTCTCCAGCTATACGAAAGTGGAGCGCTGCCTTCCGCCTCCACGGTGAACAGCGCCTGGGCGCCCAGGGCAACGACAGTCACGCTTTCGGGTTGTGACGTGATGCGTGGAGGAACCAGGGTGTCCCGTATGT
>CAZGVZ010000123.1:7715-9684 GCA_964529145.1 uncultured Fibrobacteraceae bacterium
AGAGTCCTGTATACGAATAGTATCGGCTATATCGGTCGCTGGAGCGCCGGTCGAAATTCCAAGATGGCGCGCCGGAGAAGAGGTTATGGGCCTGTAATGGGAGACCAGTGTTTTTCCCGAAGGCACGGTATACAGGGGATCTCTGGCGAAACGGCACCCTTCTCCGTAATCGTCCAGAACGGAATCCTGTGTCAGTGAATAGGTAATCCTCGACAGGAAGGCTGGCGTCCCGGAGTATACAGCGGCATTTCCGCAGAAGATGTTATTCAGGACGGTTGTCCCGGTTATCTGGTAAGTGTTGTTCGCCTTGAATACGGTTCCTGTATTATGGAACGTGCAGTTGACGACCTTCAAGACAGGAGGCGCCCCATCCCAGGTCGAAAGCTCTAAAACCCCGGCTGAAAAAGTGTTCGAACGGAAAAGGCAATTCTCGAATATGGTGGTGGAAGCTGTATTGCCTTCGAGATAGAAAAATGAAACTGCCGAAGAGAAGTTGCGGATATCACAACTGCGGAAGCTGCGGTTGAGCGTCGCCTGGCCGGAACGGAACCGCTGCGACCCGGTAAAAGCGATCCTTTCAAAATGGATATTCCTGGTATTGAAATAGTTATACCAGTCTCCCGAAGTATGGTTGAGTACGGGAAAGTTGTCGGGATTTGTCAAGGTGCCGATGAAATGGATAGTTCCCGATCCGTTTCTGGTGACGTCCACCGACATCTGGAATGAATCCTTGACGGTGTTGGTGAAACGAACAGTGTCTGCGCTGGTGGAACTCAAAGTCCCGCTGTTGATGGCAGTGAGGACCTCGTTGATCGTCCGGTAATTGGTCTCGCCGGTGGCGACGGATGAATTCACGGTCACGGCGAATCCCGAAACCTCCCGAACCACGATGAATCCAAGTGAAAAAAACGTTATCCGGCAAATACCCCGTGCCTTACGCCATACTGGACATAACCTCATAACGGTAGATCCTCGAATGATACAAGCTGTCTACGATAGGGGAAGCGTCCCTTCTAACTGTCAGAATATAAATATAATATCGCTTTCCATTTTTTCCGGTCTGATAGATGCGGAGTGTATGAAAATTATCTATTCATCCCCAAGCCCGGGTCTCTCCCCGGGGCTTAGAGTCCGGAGTACAGGCAGTACGGTCTTCCGAAAAACCGGACCCCGGGCCCATACACTCATGAGGCACTATATTATTATATAACAAATAGCCTCGGAGGACCATGAGTATAAGTAGCGGCTGACTGCTCTTGAATTTGATCGGGGTTCTCAGCGGCCGGATATACTACTCAGCACGTCATGACCAAAATATCTTAGCGCGGATTGGAAATCCGCCGGAAGCGGAGCCTCGATTTCAACTTTTTCCCCATATTCCGGATGAATGAACGCAATTTTAAGTGCGTGCAGAGCCTGGCGGCTGAAACATTTGAATACTTTATAGGCGAACGGACGCTCGGCCGGACCGATCCTCAGAACTCGTTCCTTTCCTCCGCCGTAAAGAGTGTCGGCCAAAATGGGAAACCCAGCCGAACTGCAATGAACACGGATCTGGTGCGTACGGCCGGTGATCGGAAAAAACCGAAGGATCGAAAGCCCGCAACGGTGCGCGACCAGATCGAACATGGTTTTTGCCGGTTTTCCTGACGGCGAGATGGAGCGCTTCAACGGATCGCGCCTGCTGCGCTCGAGAGGAAGTTCGATGCTGCCCCTCACCTCCGAGGGCTTTCCGGTGCAGATCCCGAGGTACTGTTTCGACACGGTGCGCCGGGCGAAGGCCGCCGCCAGCCTGGTGTGAGTTCTGTCGTCCTTCGCCACCAGCACCACCCCGGAGGTATCCTTGTCAATCCGGTGCACGATTCCAGGGCGATGCCTCGAGGTTCCCCCGGAAAGCCGCTCTCCCCTGAACAGCAGCGCATTGACCAGGGTTCCATCCGGTACTCCGTTTCCCGGGTGCATCACGAGT
>CAZGVZ010000124.1:0-9636 GCA_964529145.1 uncultured Fibrobacteraceae bacterium
GGGACGGACTCCTGCATTATTCGATGCCGGGAGTAGCGGTACGTTCTCAGGGAGAAATCACGTATGCCCGGTCATCCTCCCGGATCGTTTTACAGTTCGATTTCGATGCGGGACCAGATCTCCTGCTCACCACCTCACACGATAATCGCATATTGTCGCTCGAACGGAAGCGCACCTCTGCGGATGGTACTTGCGACATCGTCCGGTATGGCGAGCGGTATTTCGGTTCGGGAACCGATACGGCACTCCTGCAGAGGGAGCAGGACTTACCGTATGGCACTATCGCGCGCATAACTGACCGATACGTTTGCCGCAAGGGTACCGACCCTCTCGACCATCGCGGGAACGTGCTTGTCGCATGCAGACGAAGTATTGCCTTCAGAGAAGGAGAGGCAGTATTTCTAGATATGAATCTGGTTGTGGATATGCCCGTTTCGGCCGGTCGGTCCCCACTGACCGGTCGCGTGAAGATGGAGATCGATTACGGAAAAGGGCTGACCGGAATCGTCGATGCCTCCATCGATTTCCGCCTGCGGACGATCACCGGCACGTATGCCGAAGCCGGACGGGAATTTTCCCTGTTTTTCAATGACGATGGAGATGCCGCCGTACTTCTACCCGTTCCTTGACGTGTGGTCGCGGAAGACCGCAATCGGCTGAGGGTGGTACCCGGTGCAGTGTTCCCGGAAAGACCGGGATCGAGTATGTGAAAAGCTTTCTTTATTTATCCGGGGAAAAACCTCGCGCCAGTTCGGCGAGTATCAGATCTATTCCCCGCTCTTTCACGCGGGACCTGAAACGCGGATTGGACAGTTGTCTGAGATGGCGCGAAACCATTTCCGCCTCCTTGAGATAGGAATTGTGTTCGAGAGCTTCATGCGCGTCGCTGAGCAGGGTGATTACCCTGGTGAGTTCCTTATGTTCAGGTGCAGTCTTCATGGCATGATCCGATTCATCGACGGTGAATCTAATTACGCATGACATAACCGGTTATTGCGTATGCGCGCGATGGACGAATCATGTTTTGTCCGGGGGAAGGTTTTTCTTTCCCGAGGATACGAGTATCGAACGGACATGGCGCAACAGATCGGCATCGTCGCAAGGTTTACGGAAAAAAGAGGTGTTCGGCAGGTCAAGAAACGGGGTGATCACCTCATGGAGAAGGTGGCCGCTCATGAAAAGGACTGGAATATCCGGCCGGCACTCTCGGATCGCATTGAAGGCGGCGGGCCCGTTCATGACCGGCATCGCCTGGTCGAGCAGTACGATATCGACTGCAGCACTCCCGTTCCGGATGAACTCCAGCGCCTCCAGCCCATTGTTACAGGTGAATACCCGGTAACCATCATCCCTCAATATTTCACCGTAAATCTCCCGAACCGAGGGCTCGTCGTCGGCGATGAGGACGGTCACCGGCCCTGCGGAAGCATCGCCACTCGCTGTCGTCGAAGACAGGGATATTGTCTCATTCCGCCGCAATGGGTTGAAAATCGGAAGATAGAGATGGAACGAGGTACCGTCTCCAGGTTTACTGATTACCCGGACCGCACCCCTGTAGTTATCGACGTAGCGCCAGACATTCGAGAGTCCGAGTCCCGTACCCTTTCCTTTGGGTTTCGTGGTAAAGAACGGTTCGAAAAGATGGCTCTGCACCTCATCGCTCATCCCCTTTCCATTATCGCTAATGCTTATGCGGATGCAGGGGCCCGGTTCGATAGGAAAGGACTGACACAGGACATCTCCGGGCTCGAGTTCGATTTTTTCCGTTGCGAAGGTGATCGTACCCTCTTTCCCTTCGTATGCGTCGCGTGCGTTGAGCCCGATATTGAGCAGCGCATTCTGGAGAAGCGCGGCATCGCCCGGAGTGATCAGCTTATCGGCCGAAAGATCGGCGCGGATCGTGGTCCCTTCGCTTACAAGCTGGCTTAGAAGAGAGAAGGTTCTTTGCATTGTCTCGTGGATAGCGACCGGTTCCGGCCTGGGGGCGTCGTCCATTACGAAGCATGAGAGCTGGTTGATCATGGTGGATGCCTGTTTTCCCGCATCCAGGATGTTGCCGATATAACGGGTACACTCTTCGGGTCCATTGATTTTTTTCTTGAGAAGCATCGCATAACCGCCGATTGCCCCGATGATGTTATTGAAATCGTGAGCCAGACCTCCCGCAAGATGGGCGAGCGCCTCCATTTTCCTTGCGATAGCCAGTTGCTGCTCCACCAGGATACGTTTTTCATCGGTCTTTTTTCTTTCGAGCTCCGCAGCAGCCCGCAATGCAAAGGTCGTGAATAGCGGTTCAATGAGCTGGAGCGTTTTCGGTTTTTCTCCGTGGAGAGCGCAAAAAAAGCCGATCGTCTTTCCGCCCGAATCCCTGAGACGGATGCCGTAGACAAAAGATGGTGAGAAAAAGGCCATGACCGGGTCACCTGCATACCGGGCGCAAACCCCTGGCTCGATGATACGGCCGAGAGGATGGAGGGTGATTTCGTTCGCGATGGAATTTTCGAGCGGAAGCGTGTAATTGGGTATGAGGGATCCGTCGCGCCATACAGCGAGCGTCTGCACCAGCCGCGAATCGCTCAGTTCGCTGATGACAACACAGCGTATCGAGAATGCCTCGGCGCTGTACCTGGCCAGGTTGGAGAAAAAGTCCTTGTCGACGGTGACAGTGGTGCCTTTTGTGAGAGTCTCGAAAGAGAGAAGAAGTTCTTCCAGTATCTTCTGCACCTTTCTCTCAGTTTTTTCCTTTATTGAAATTCCGGCGCACATCAGTAACAGGACCAGGACCACGATGAACCAGAAAAAGGAGCTGTTCTCCATCAATCCGCGTGAATAGCCTACGGGATTGTCGATCAAACCGTATTTCTGAAGCAATGCGATCGAAAGATAGCCTATTCCTACGAGTACTTTAATTTGGGTCGAGAAGTGACGGATGCCGGTGTGCAGAGTGGTGCAGTTTGCGGCATTCAAGACTGAAACGAGTGCGAAGGGGCTCAAAAATCCACCAGTGAAATAGAAAATGAATGGAGCCGCGAAGCCGTCCAGGTAAGGAAGCGAGTGAAACACCGACAGGGACGCCTTTTCTCTGGTCGAAAACAGGTGAAGGGTTACATAAACGATAAGCAGGAGGCCCGAAAATACCATCACATCTGGGTACGGAAAAGGAAGATCGCTTCCAAAAAAGTGGAGAAAGGCGACTGACAGGAGGACTATGGAGTAACGCAGGAACATCGAATCCCTGATTTCCGAAGCGATATGGGATTTGTCGAAAAAGGGTACACGGGTGAAACTGAAGTGTGATCGCCTGATGGTCATGGTTGCCTGCTCTCGCTTAAATCGGGTCTTGCAGGAAATGGGAAACGAACCCTTCTGAAATTCATCGATCCTCGAGGAAAGGGATGTATCTCTTCACTTGATGGAAGGGGTTTTCGGACGGCCGGAGATCCACGTGCAGGTGGAAACGTCCTCTGTCCATCCGTGATCCTTATACTGCAGGGATGCAAATACCCGGGGTGACCGCAAGGACCGGAACAAACCTGCATCCGACGGCTGCAGCGAACGATACGGCTCATGGTATCGCGTCACTGCCGTCTTGAAGTCCCGCACCGCTCTACCTAAAATTCAACCGTCCGATTCCGGTAAAATAGGTTCTCTCGTCAGGAAGGGCAAGCAACCGTAGAGGGGAGAGTGCGCATAACGAGATTTCATGCCCGGCAACGATTGCCTGTCTCGGTAGAAATCATTGCTTCCGCATTGATGTATTTTTACCAAATGAATGGTCCATCTCATTTCGGAAAAAACGATCTTTTCGCCTCCAGAGGCAAGGATCTCCTTGCTCGCAGCGCTCCGTTGGCGGACCGGATGCGTCCCCGCACACTCGAGGAGTTTATCGGACAACGTCACATTATTGGCGAAGGAAGACTGCTTCGCAGGGCGATTCAAATCGATCAACTTTCGAGCGTCATTTTCTATGGACCTCCCGGAACCGGAAAAACTACACTGGCGCGCATTATCGCCAATACCACAAAAGCTCAATTCATTTCCATCAATGCCGTTCTGGCCGGGGTGAAAGATATCCGTGAAGCGATCGAACGGGCGCAGGAATCCCTTTCCCTGTATGGGAAGAGGACCATTCTGTTCATCGACGAGGTGCACAGATTCAACAAAGCCCAGCAGGATGCGCTTCTGCCCCATGTTGAAAACGGCGTGCTTACACTTATCGGAGCTACAACGGAAAATCCATATTTCGAAGTGAACAAGGCGCTCGTTTCCCGGTCACGCATATTTCAGCTTCAATCCCTTACCGCCGAGGACCTCAAAGCTGTGGCCCTGCAGGCGCTTGGTGACCGGGAACGGGGTTACGGCAACCGGAGTATCGAGATCGGCGAAGACGCGCTCGATCATCTGATCCAGGTCGCGGGCGGGGACGCCCGCGGAGTGCTCAATGCGCTCGAACTCGCTGTCGAGACGACAAAACCTGGCGAGAACGGTGAAATACACATTACCCGTGCCATTATCGAGGATTCCATTCAGCGAAGAGCGGTTCTCTATGACAAGGATGGGGACGCCCATTACGACACCATATCCGCCTTCATCAAATCGGTACGCGGTTCCGATCCCGATGCGGCTCTGTACTGGATGGCCAAGATGGTATATGCCGGGGAGGACCCCAGGTTCATTTTTCGCCGTATGCTCATTCTGGCCGGAGAGGATATCGGCATGGCCGATCCGCGGGCGATCGGCGTGGTGGTGGATGCCGCCCGGGCGTTCGATTATGTCGGGCTCCCCGAGGGCAGGTATCATCTTGCGCATGCCTGTCTCTATCTGGCCACAGCCCCCAAGAGCAACTCGAGCATGGCATTTTTCGATGCATTATCGACGGTATCCGCAGAACGAAGCGACGAGGTACCGAACCATTTGCGTGACTCAAGCAGGGACAGGGAAGGGTTCGGGCATGGGGCAGGGTACCTATATCCTCATGCATATCGGGACCACTGGGTCGCCCAGCAGTATCTTCCCGGCTCTCTACAGGGAAAACTTTTTTACCGGCCATCGGACCAGGGGTATGAAAAGAGGATCGCCGAACAGGTGACACGGCATCGTGAGGCGCGGCTGGAAGCCATGGTCGAGGCGGATGAACCTTCTCCGCTCACCGGTGCCGTGACCGAATGCTCCATGACCTCACAGCAGCAATGGCTTGAAAGATCACTGGGAAGCAGGGGAGAGAGACTTGGAAAATTACGGGAACAGTTGCTCTCCCTGGCCGATCTCAGGACGGACAGCCTGGTGCTCGACCTTTATACCCGTACCGGTCTGCTGGCCTTCGGGGCCGCGCGGATCATCAAAGAGGGTGGGGTATGGGCACTTTCCCATTCTGGGGATTCCGCGGCAGCAATGCATGAAATTGCTGAAAGATGCGATCCGCTTTCCCGACCCGTGATCGTAGAAACAACCTTCGAGACCTTTGAAAGAGACCTGTTCGCCTCGGCAGGTGCCTCGGTCAGATTCGACCGGTGTATCGGTCGTAGTGTGCTGACGAGAGTACCTGACAGGCGAACTCTCGTGAAAAGAATCGCCTCACTCTGCGCTCCATCGGGCTGCATCGTTCTTGCCGAAACGATTCCTTCGGCGGGGCAGCGTATCTCCGAGTTGGCGGACGCCTCAAAGCTAAGCCCGGATCTCTACGGCCGGTTCGCCGAATGCGAAAGGACGCTGTTCGAGGATCCCGACGATCCCATGGTGAACTGGAACTCGGCGACTCTTCGCGATGAACTTTCGGGTATTGGGGGATTTGACCTCGATATAAGTGTACAGGTTATGAAGGAGCCGCGCCTAATAAAGCCCGGAGATATCGATTTCTGGTTCCGTACCGGTTCCCTCTCCAAACGACGTTCTCTCGGAGACCGGTGCGCCAGACTGTTCGATCGGGTTATGCTGGAAAGCATCGTACGCCATCTTCACTCACAGCTTGATAATAAATGCATACCCTGGAGGTTCGAGATCGCGTTCATTCGTTTGAGAGGCTGCAGGGAATGATATGTTTGTGAAACCCTGCACTCGTGAATTCCGACCAGGTCCGTCCGGGACTCCGGTTCCACGGTCGAGTGTGTCCGTTTCCTTCCACGGCGGGACTTACGCTCGCAGTGCTTTTCCGGTTTCTGGCTGCGGAGCCGGTGGTCATCAGAGGTTCGCAACTGCCTTCTTTGCTCGGAACGCCGATAACGCATTTTCGCATGTGCGACGCATCTGGACGGGCCATTCCGTTTCAGATAGACGAGCTCACTTCCGAAGGTGAGTACGTGTGTGACCAGGGAAACGAACCCAATGCCGACTCCGGAAACGGAATACTGGATGAACTGGATGAGATCGTCTTCATGAGAGAAGACTGTTCCGAATGCGCCACTGATGACCATCTTTTGCCTCCATGCGAAAACCGCTCATTTCTGCCAGTCAGAACGGGAGGGGACGGCAAGGCCTGCCGGATCGCGTACTGCACCGGCGACACATCCATAACCCTGCTCACGGTCGGATACATCACCTATGATCATTCCACCCAGTCCCTGCAGACCCCCCGGTATTTCGCCCGGTTCGGGACCGATCGGTTCCATTTCACCAGTGCGGGAATAATGGACGGGAAAGGACCCGCGCTGATCCGGCTCACTCGTGAACTCCGGATAGAAATCAGCCTGAAGGCGATCTGGGGTCTTCTCCCGCTTAAATTTACTGAAGATAACCTTGTCTGTTTCGTGAAACGATACAAATGCGGCCCTGTCCGTCTGATCCGCAGGGGGGATTTTCACCTGAGGATAGGTCTAGGGATCAAGGGAAGCAGGGCCGCGGTAAACCAGATCTGTTATCCGGACATGGTACAGGTACCGGTTTCGGTGCACCTTCCGGTCCGTTTCAGGAATTTTTTCCGTGAAGCGTTCATCGAGATGAGCCCGGTGATCGACAGCGCGGGGATTCCGTTTACCATTTCCGTGCCGGAGTGCCGGATCGCTGAAAACGTTTCCGGGAAAGAACCGGTCGATCACCTCACCCCCTGCGCACCGGAAGGAAAAATGTTCACCTTCCTGAACCAAAAGCATCTTGGATACGGCTGGCTTCTGCAATCGGATCTTCCAGGGCCCTCCGAAGGCAGCGGATTTGTCTTCAGGCGCCCTTCCTCCCGTGGGGGGTATGCCGAATTCGGGTACAGACTCACTCTGCGCGATATCCCCAGAGGACGTTACGCGATCACCAACTGGGTGCTTTTTTCATCAGGAAGCCCGGGAACTCTGGAAGCGGTGCGTGATGCGATCGAAAAACCGGCAACGGTCGAAACCGGGGGGAACGGTTGCGGACATCACAGGATACATGCCGGTTTATCTCACCTTTCCGGCAAAGGGAAACCGCGATGATTTGTATTGATCTTTGAGAGTGTGCCAATATATCATGAGAGTAGAAAGAACATGCACCAATCGGAAGAAAAGGTAACGCAGTAATGGGAAACGCATCGCCGCAACGTAATGAGGGGGCCGCTTTTTCACCGCAGTTATCTATCCTCACGGCCGAAGATTCGCTCAAGACGCTCAGAAGATTGTGCGATGTGGTGACCGGGTATGAACGCCCCTACGAGGATGTCGCGGAGCAGATAGAGGACAGGGCATATGAAATCTGCGAATCGGGTGATCCCAAACCAGCGTTGGAACAGCTCAGCAAAGTCGCTTATTTTTTTGAACATATGGGTGACAAGAACGAGGAGCAGAGCAGGGATCTTGCGGATGTCTATCTGCTCATCGGACAGATCTACCAATTCGCGGGACAGTTCGTAGAGAGCATTCTCTGGTTTTTGCGCTCCACGGTGGTCGACGACAGATACCCGGCGCCTTTCCATAGTCTGGCTACCTCGTATACCCAGCTGGAGGAGTATGAAAATGCCGTAAAAAGCCTTGAACAGGAGATCGCGCTTGCCCCCGGCAACTACTATTCCTATCTGCTGCTTGCCGATCTTTACCAGCGTAGCGACAGAAAGAGCGATATCGAGGCATGCCTCAAGAGGCTCCTGGAACGCGATCCGGAAAATATCCAGGGACTGCACCGTCTCATCCGTTTTTATTCCGAAACCGATCCCGGCATCAACACGTCACTTCTGCAGCGAAGGATACTGGGTGTCGGCAGGGTTCTGAACCGGATCGAGGCGGTGATACGTTGCTATTATCTCTGCCGGGAAAAGCGCTTCGACGAAGCGATCGATTTTCTGGATAAATGGCACCAGGGGACCGACGGAATCACCATCACCTTTCTCGTTAAAGCGCATGTTTTCGGAGAGCGCCGGCAATACGCACGCCGGCGAAAAATGCTTGCCGAGTTCAAGATGCGCAATCATGGCCGTGAGGAAGTCATGCTCGCCAAACTGAGGGAGTTCGCATCGGTTTTCGGGACCGAAGTCTCCTATACTCTGCAGAAACTGCTTTTTCTCTCGCCTTGTCATGGATGATTCCTGCCCGCGGAAATTATTTTCAACAAAGAAATGCATCGCCGGCAAAGCCCCCGGTTGCGTTTCACGCAGGCTTATCCCCATTTCCGAACCGAAGGAACCCGATCTGTTCATTTCCAGAGTTTTTTCGCTCAGCGCTCATGGCATTCCGGCTGCTCATCGACTCCGGGTGAGGGTATTTCGTTCATCATCTGCCGCAGCGCTCTTCTGTTGTACGCTTCTTTTCAACGGCTGTTATTATCTGAAACAGGGCGCCCGCCTGATCAACGATCAGGTGAAGTCCCGGCCTATCGAACGTCTGATGCGTGATCCGACGCTCGGAAGCATGGAACGCGCGTTCTTTCTGGAAATCGAACGGATTCGTGCGTACGCGGCCGACAGTATTGGACTCGACCGCAACAGGAATTATACCCGTTTTATAAAAACCGACAGCAGCTACCTGATGGTGATGCTCAGCGCCGCGGATCCGCTCAGTTTCAGAGTGAAGAAATGGTGTTACCCGTTTTTCGGCTGTTATCCGCTCAGAAGTTATTACGATAGAAAGGACGCGGAACGCGCGGGAGCGCGCCTGGCGCGGAGAGGATACGAGATCTGCCTTGACAGGGTGGACGGGTTCAGCACACTCGGCATTTTTTCCGATCCCCTTTACAGTTTCATGGCCGATTACCCCTCATATGCACTTGCAAACTTCATATTCCACGAATTGACGCACGCTACAGTTTATACCCGCAACGTGCAGTTCAACGAGGAACTGGCGAACTTTGTGGCCAGGGAAGGCGCGCTCAATTATCTCAAGGCCTATTACGGCCGGGAATCGCCGGAGTATACTCATGCCCTGAGGTGGATCACTGATCAGGAAACCTGGCTCGGACTGCTCCGTGAATTATACGCCGATCTGGGGAATGTATACGGCGAGAATACCGGGAAAATGCAGAAATTGCGGAAGAAAAGGGAAATCATCGGGCGCTTCAAACGGCGGCTCATCGATGGGTACGATTCCCTGTTCGTGACACAGATGTATCGCGGATCGTCGAGACTTACGATCAATAACGCGTTTCTGGCGGTCAGGATGACTTATAATCTGGATCTGGAACTGTTCGCACGGTTGTACCGTATGAATGGAGAGAATCTTCGTGCCACTGTGGAGTTCGCTGCGGAGA
>CAZGVZ010000125.1:0-6681 GCA_964529145.1 uncultured Fibrobacteraceae bacterium
TGGGGAGACATCGACGACCCGGAGAACAAACCCAACAACGGCACCGACTACACCATAACCGGAGCGGAGGTGATCAGGAACGGGGGCAGGTATCGCCACACGGGAACCGCTCATACGTTGAACAACAATTTCGGATATGCATATCAGGTTAACGACAGGGTAATGACGAGCCTCGAACTCGATTACAAAGTGGATGCCCTCCGCAATCATGCGGAAGGGGATTTCACCAGTGAAGAGTATCCGACGACGCTTCCCTTCGATTATTCGCTACGGCATACGCTCAACCGGCTGTCCGTACGGGGAATGTTCGCCTCTTCCATACGGAATATCCCCTTCGGGATCAGGATCAACGGCGGTTTCGAAAACACGCTCGCTCTGCACAAGGAACTTTCACTTACCAAATTGAAAAAAAATCCCGATTTTTCCTACACCGACACAGCCATATCCTATTCATGGAAAGACGACGAAGCGCACGCCTTCATCGGCTGGACCATTCCCCATTGCAGTACCGTTTTCGGTGTTCCGGGGACTCAGGGCGATACGTGGACCCAGGACGAATACGCCATCGGTCCGGTGTACCACGGCGAATTCCTCGGAGGAGTCACGTTTCCCAAAGTGAAGATGAGCCTTTACGGCAGGTTCAAGAGGGGACACCAGGAACGCTACTACTGGAGATCCGAAGGGACCTTCATCAACAACGATTCCGCCATCTCCAGAAATTTCAACGGCAGATACCGTAAGGATGATATGGCGACCCTCAAGAGCGCCGGAGAGTTCCGTTTCTTCGGCAATATCAGG
This sequence comes from uncultured Fibrobacteraceae bacterium, assembly GCA_964529145.1. GTDB lineage: Bacteria > Fibrobacterota > Chitinivibrionia > Chitinivibrionales > Chitinispirillaceae > JAFGNB01. The sequence continues at coordinate 799 of CAZGVZ010000125.1, forward strand.
TGGCGATCGGAACGGAGGTTCAGCCTCAACACGTTCACCGCCCTGTCGTACCTCGACTCCACCACCGGGAGCGCCCCGGTAGACAATCTCGAGGCGGTGAGCGACAGCAGGATGAAGGTACGGTCGGTCGCGTTCGAATGCGATCCGAACATCGCCGTCATGCTCGGTGATTACCTGAATTATCTAGATGGTGCGGTGCTGTTCAGGTATCGCTACTCCAATTACCGCAACACCCACGAGATCTGGGCCGACGGCGGACGCCTTGAACGGCCGTGGAATACCAGCGTACGCGAAGGTGACTGGGAGGATACCTGGGAACGGTTCTCCTTCGCGCATGAAAACGTGGTGGACCTCGGCGCGGATCTCGCCGCAATGGTGCCGATCTTCAGATCGGGCCCCCGCTACCTGGGACTCAATCTAAGGCTGCTCGGCGACGCCAGGTTCACCTTCCAGAAAAAATATTTCGGCGGAGTCGATACGGTCACGTGGGATTTCGAGAGGGACAACGTCCGTCACAATTTCATGCGGGAGGTGATGTTCAACACCTTTCTTATGCTGCACTACCGCCAGGGGCCTTATCAGGTACGGCTGCAGGTAAACAAACCCTTGCTTCTGTTACGGTACGCCTCGACCGGAATCGACGATGCCGACGGCGACCCGCTCTATTTCGGGAGCGAGAAAAGGCTTCAGAACACCCTGCCCTGGATCACGCAGAACGGGCTGAGCGTCTCCCTTTACGCGTCGTACGATATCATCCTGCCGTTTCTGCGACACCGGTAGGGAGGGGAAGGATCTCACATGTCCGCCACTGTGGTCCGGCTCGCAGCCGCGATTATGATGCTCCCTGTTCTCGCGCCGCAGGCGCGCGTCTTCCTGACCGGTTCGAATCCTGTTTTATCAAGCATCGCCTTTCCTCAGGACATTTTTCTCATTCCCGGAGGGGACGTAATATCGAGCTATACTTCGTGGCAGGGATTTCCCTGGTGGGGAGATATCGACGAGACGGAAAACCGGCCCTACAAAAAATATGTTCCCCTGACACAGAAGAACGAGGAGCAGGCCTATAAGGCTTCCATCAACCTGTTCGAGGAGAGAATCGGCCTGATCCGCCGTTTTTCGGAACGACTGAAAGCCGATTTCGACCTTCTCTATTCGGTGCAGCACTGCAGGGCGGACGCCGCGGGCTATCTCCGGGACGGAGGGCAAAGGTACACGTACCTCGAAAAACATGCGATCCGGGAGGTCTATCTCAAATCGGTGCTCGCCTCATATTACAAGACCCTTCCCATCGGTTTCAGCGCGGGCCTCGGCATAGTATCGACCTCGAAGCCCGATCTCGACGCCTCCTCCCCCAGACTGCTCTGGGGATGGGATGGAGAAAGTTACCTCGAACAGGATGAATACGCGATCGGATCTCTGTTCAAGAGCGACCTGCAGGCAGGTGTATCGTTCGGCCTGCACAAGATAGGTACCCGTTTCAGGCTCTATGCGGGATCTCTCGACCACTACCGCTGGAACGGCGAAGAGAACCGCTACACCGTCACGCCCCGGAAAATCCATAACTACACGTTCCGCCTGTACGGTATCTACAACTGGTTCAAGAGGGATAAATTCCGGTTCAACACAACAGTGCTCACGCGCTACACTTTCGTGGACTCCATCACCATGGTGCGCAACCGTCCGGGAACGATCGAAACCGTCGAAAAGGCGAAAACCTTCGTGTTCCAGATCAATCCCAACATCAACGTCTACCCCTGGAAATTCCCGATGACGTTCATCGACGCGGCGATACTCTGCAACTACGAACATATGCGCTACGATTTCCGGAATCCCGACGAAAGCTACCGGCAGACGGACTGGTGGGGAACTCTGGAGGACTACTCGTGGGAGAGTTTCTCCTATGGCAGGGAGAATTTCGTCGAGGCGGCACTTGACATTTATGCATCGATACCCGTGTTCGGCATGAAGGACCGCATGGCGGCTGTCGGCATATCGACGCTGCTCTGGCGAAGGTACAAGTGGTTCAACAAGTATTTCTACAGCGATGGTGACGTGCGGAACATCAGGAAAAACTTCGACAAGGAGACCTGGCTCAACACTGTCGTCAACCTGATCTACCGGCGGGGCGGGGTCATGTACCGGCTCGACATCGCGCAACCGCTCATCTATTCGCTGACCCCGCGGACGACCATATGCGACGGGAACGGGGATCCGACCGGAAACGAACTGAGATACGAGAAGATGTGGCTTTCGCAATCATCCTTCAAGATAGGGTTCTTCATCTCGACGGACCTGCAGCGGTTCATCAGATACCAGCCGTTTTCCAGGCCCGACGGCCGCTTGAGCGACGATCCCTCAGGGAGCTGATCCCTTTTTCCCCGCATGGATCATGCCGGCCTGGAATATGTTGACGCGCTTTTTTCATTACCGCATAATATTGAAAAATGGGTCTTGTGGCCCGAAACCGCAAAGGCTAGAATGATTTCCGGCAATCATCCGAACATTCTTCTGCTCATGATAGATGCACTCTGGTTCGACCGCCTTGCCTGTTCGGGGCATACTCCATCCGCCGCCACCTTCATCGACGGCATGATCGAAAAGGGTGTCGCGGCAACAAGCCTGTTCGCCACCGGGTGCCCCACCCAGTTCGCCTTTCCGGGTATTTTCACCTCGACTCTTCCACTCGACGACAACGGGTACGGCACAGGCATCCGCGACAGGGGAACCAGCTTCGTTGAAATTCTGCACGATGCCGGCTACGCTACCGCAGGATTCGTGAGCGCCGGCTGGGGAAATCGTCTTTATGGATACGACAGAGGATTCGAGACGTTCCATGAGCTGTTCGATCTTTCGCTGCTCGTGAGGATCGTCCGCGATTACCAGATAGGCCACTACGCGAGACTGGCGGCAAACGGAACCATTCCGCCAAGGATATTTCATGAACGAAACGGTCCGTTTCTGGACCTGGTTTTCCCGGCGCTTTTGCGGTTCTGTCTCGATAAAATGCAGGAAGTCGGTACTGGAACCGTCATGCATTCTCCTGTGATTCACGGATGGGATTTCCGGAAGGTCATCCGCCTTGTTCAGGAAGAGCAGCTTGCGTTTGCCGCGTCATCCCGGACCTATATGGACAAACTCATCGCAGCCTGGGAATCGAATCCACTCTTCGGAGCGGTCGGATCGGCGAGATGCGCCCCCCAGGCAGCTTCGGGAGCATATGTGGTGGACAGTCTCTGTTCATGGATCGAGCGGCAGCGAAAACGGCCGTTTTTCGCGTGGGCGCACTTCATGGACGTGCACGAAAGCAGTTACTCCACGTACGATTATCTTCCGCCGCGTGTGCAGCTGCAGAGAGATATCGGCCGCATACTTGAGATACATGGAAGAATTCTCGCCGAAGGGAAATCGTACCGCAGCAACCTGGAACACGATTACGCGCTGGCGTATCTCGATGAACAGATCTCAAGATTGTACAATTTTCTTTTACGTAAAGCTCTGCTCGACGACACCCTCATCGTACTGGCAAGTGATCACGGTTGCCGTACGGCCGGGCACCCGCGTCCGGATTTCAAGGATATTACCGCCTTTTACGACCAGCTGTACCATGTTCCGCTTGCTTTCATACACAGGAGCCTGGCTCCCCGGCGGGTCGACGCACTCTGCAGCACCATGGATCTGGCTCCCACACTGCTCGATCTGGTTGGAATCCGCCCGCCGGAAACGTTTCGGGGCGCTCCGATCCACTCTGACGCCCCTGCAAACAGGGATCACCTGATCATGGAGCATGTGGGAAGAGGACCGTGCGATCTCGATCTCAAACCGGTCAATGTCTGCATACGGACCCGTACCGTTAAAGCGGTGTTCAGGAGCGAACCGGCGCGGGGCGACGCAAAGGTCACTCTCGTCGAATTGTATGACCTGACCGAAGATCGTGACGAGCTGCATAACCTGGCCGGGGTTCGCGGTGAAGATCGGGACATCGCGGCGCTCGCGACTCTGGCGCAACGGCGAGTCAGTGAAGTCAGGCGGCATGTCGCCACGACAGGGGTGACCGAAACGGCATTTGGATGAGGAAACAAAAATGGTCGTCTGGATAATCGGACTCTCAGGCGCCGGAAAATCCGTGCTCGGAATGGAGCTGGCCAGGCTCATGAAAGCGGAGCGTCCGAACACGGTTTTCATCGACGGCGATATGGTTCGCGACATCATGGGAAACGATCTCGGTTACACTATCGAGGATCGCCGTAAAAATGCCGGCAGGATCTGCCGGCTGTGCAAAGCGCTCGAAGAGCAGTCGATGAATGTCGTATGTTCGATTTTATCTCTCTTTCCGGAATCCCGCTCCTGGAATCGCGGAAATCTTCGAAGGTACTTCGAAGTGTTCATCGACGTTCCAATGGAACTGCTGGCAAAAAGACAACCCGGAGGGCTCTACGCCCTGGCTGCGGAAGGTAAAACCCAGGACGTCGTCGGCGTGGATATTCCCTTCGAAAGACCGTCTTCCCCTGATTTCGTGTTCCATAACGTCGATTCGCGTACATCGTTTACGGATGTTGCACTGGAAATAATGGACAGACTCCCCGGGCTCGACTGATCATGGCGTATGAATATACCGCAACCGACCGTATGCTCGAACCGCACCGGTACATGTACACTCCGTATCTTGGTGCATCGTTTCTGACCGAATTTTTCAGGGACCGCCGTTCTTTTGTGCCTGTCGCAGAACGCCCGCTCCCTGCAGCGATTCCTGACGCCGTCAGGGAGTGTATCGCCCTCGCTGCAGGGGAACGGACCGGAGGCGAGGGCTCCGATACACCGGCGCGCACGCGCGACCTTCTTGTCGATTGCGCCGAGGCGCTGCTGGCGGGAGCGTCGCCATGCGAGCGCCTCATGGAATTCGTAAGGCGTTTCGAGGTGACGAGAAAATTGCACGACAGGTACGGTCACGAGTTAAGACCCGAACCCGGAGCGGAATCCGGAGATCTGCGTCTTTACGCATGGCTTTCCGTCTGCTGCGGTCTGGCCTACAGGTCATTTGGAAAAATCCAGCTGCTGAACTGTCAGTTGAAACTCAACGACCTGCTCTCTTCCTGCCGTGCGAGATTCACGGCAGGAGAGGGCGAACTGCCGCGTCTCTGCGCAATCGCCGTTGCACTCGAGGAGGAAGCGGTCCGCGGCGTCATGAAGGAGGCTGGGGTTGAGAATGACCCTGCATGAAATCGGGATGATCGCGGTTGAAAGTGCGCGCAGCCGCGCATATCTGCACGCGATGAAGGTTGCAGGCATGGCCCCTTCCATCGTTTTGATTCTGGATGACGGGAAAGGATCATCCGGTACCGGAAACCGCAAGGGCGGGGATCCGTTTACGTCGTTTCTCGCCGACAACCGGATAGATCATCAGCGGTTGCCCGGAGGGGACATAAACGCCCCCTCGGCAGTTGCTGCGGTCGCCGCCAGGCCCGAGCGATACTTCATCTATTCCGGTGCGGCAGGAGTCATCCTGCGCAGAGCGATTCTTTCGTGCGGAAAGCGGTTTCTTCACGTCCATCCGGGCAGGCTCCCCGGATTCCGCGGAAGTACGACCGTTTACTATCACCTGTTAAAAAACGATGCGTGTGGTGCGACGCTGATTTTCCTTGATGAGCAGATCGACAGGGGCCCGATTCTGGCAGAACGGGAATTTCCCTTTCCGTTCGGGGCTCCTTGCGATCTCGACCATGAGTTCGATCCTGCGGTCAGGGCCGAGACCCTAGTCGGGGCGTTACGGCATTATCTCACAAAAGGTAAATTCGAAGTTTTACGGCTGCAGCCGCCCGGAGGAGACGTTTTCCATATCATGCACCCGGTGCTGCGTCATATCGCGCGACTGAGACTTGAACGCGG
>CAZGVZ010000125.1:6700-8596 GCA_964529145.1 uncultured Fibrobacteraceae bacterium
ATCTTGTCCGGCCGATCCGGTTAACGAGCCTGTTTGATAGTTGCCGGTGCATACCGGTAAAGCGCAATTTCTTCGGCCTTGACCTGACGATCGCCGCCACGGTTCTTCAGGCGTAAGGTACAAGGTGCACCGGTACCGTTGTTTCTCGAAAACCTGTTTGCGCGGTCCGATTCGCGGACGGCGGCATGACCGATTCCCAGCCGTTCGGTTGTATCACCGGATCGGAATGCCATCCGCACCTCCGGATCCGTATCGCTCTCTGCCGCTTTTTCACTGCAGGTTGTCCGCTCGAAAGAGGTTCAAATTCCTTCAGGTTCTCTTTTCTCACGCCGATATACTAGAGCAGGAGCGGCATCTGCACATGCGGGAGTTGAGAATCATCCATCTCGGCTGAAAGCCTTGATCCCTTGTGCAAATCCAAAAAAGGGATTCCACAATATCAGTACCGGGGCAGGTAATGAATTTCATCAGGTTCGGCACCAAAGCGGAAACCCTCGATAGATTATACTGGCGGCTGCGTACAGGATATGTTAAGAGACCGTACTACTTCACCGTGGACCAGTGGCGCGAGAATGAACCTGCGATCGTGGCGGACGCGGGATCGTTAAGCCGGGGACGGATCGCGGTTCGCAGTTCCTGCAGAATGGAAGATACGGCCCGGCAGTCGGGCGCAGGCAAGTTCACCTCCGTTACCGGTATCGACGCTTCATCGCCGGTCGCCGTGCGAAATGCGGTAGAAAAGGTGATCGCATCATATGGCGCGGGTGCGAACGGAGACAATCATGTTCTTGTCCAGGAGATGGTTTCGGAAATCGACTTTTGCGGAGTGGCGTTCACAAGGGACCTGGACACCATGGCGCCTTATTACGTAATCAGTTATGATCGGTCAGGCTCGAACGACTCCGTGACTTCCGGTACCGGAAGAAGGCTTTCCACCTACCTGCGCTACCGGTTTCGCACGCCCCATAAACCGGTGGAGGCGCTCGAGAGGCTCATCCGGACGCTGCAGGAGATCGAAATCCTCTTCGATTCCTCTAAACTCGACGTGGAATTCGCTATCGACAGGAGCGGACGAGTATGGATTCTCCAGGTGCGGCCGCTTGCGAGCGAACTACCGATCGAGCATGACGGACCCGTCGAACGGTATGTAAGGAAGGTATACAAGAAGATAGAAAAACTCAATCGGCCGCATATCGACCTGCTGGGCGACCGAACCATATTCGGCATCATGCCCGACTGGAATCCGGCCGAAATGATCGGCACAAAACCCAGACCGCTCGCGCTGTCGCTCTACAAGGAGCTTGTCACCGACCGGGTGTGGGCCTACCAGCGGGACAACTACGGCTATCGCAACCTGCGGTCGCATCCGCTCATGGTGACGTTCCTGGGTTGTCCCTATATAGACACACGCATCTCGTTCAACTCGTTCATCCCCAAATCGGTTCCCGACGGTACAGCCGGTAAAATAGTCAATGCCTATCTTGACATGCTGGCCGAACATCCGCAAAGCCACGACAAAGTCGAGTTCGACATCGTGATCTCCTGCTCACATTTTGAGATCGGCCGCAAGCTCCGGGAAATCGAGAAACGAGCCGATTTGACACGAGAAGAATCTGAAACGTTCGAGCGGTGCGTGCGGGACCTGACGAACAGGATTCTCATCGAAAAAGACGAGATTTTGAAAAAAGAGTTCGCAAAGATAGAGACCCTCTCCCGCCGCTACGAAGAGGTATGCGCGTCTCCCATGACTACGATCGAGAAGATATACTGGCTCGTCGAGGATTGCAAGCGGTATGGAACTCTGCCTTTCGCAGGAATAGCCCGCGCGGCCTTCATGGCGGTGCAGATGATGAAATCTCTGGTTTCGTGCGGTGCAATTCCGGCGGAACAGCATGA
>CAZGVZ010000125.1:8606-9588 GCA_964529145.1 uncultured Fibrobacteraceae bacterium
AATGGCGCAGGACGCAGTGAAGCTTTCGACCGGCGAGCAGCGCGCCGCGTTCCTCAAAACCTACGGCCACCTGCGGCCCGGCACCTACGATATCCTCAGTCCGCGATACGACGAGGCGTTCAGCCGTTATTTCGGAATGAAGACCTGCGCTCCTGAGGCTGGTTCATTCGAATTTCCGGCGAACATGAGGGAGATTATCGGCGGTTTATTGCGCGACAACGGACTCGAAACCGATGCGCAGGGTTTCATCGATTTCGTGAAAAAAGCGATAGAGGGACGGGAGTACGCGAAATTCCTCTTTTCCCGCAATGTCAGCGAAGTTCTAAGGCTGATGTGCGAACTGGGCGCGAAATACGGGATCTCCGTGGACGACCTGTCGTACGTGAATATCACTACCGTCATGAACCTGTATGCCTCGCTCGACGCGCTCGATCTGGGAGATGTCCTTCGCGATGCCGCGGACATGAACCGGCGCGCTTACGCGGTGACCCAGCTCATCAGAATGCCCTGTCTGATCACCGATGCGGAAGATGTGTATGCGTTCTTCCTCCACGAAACCGAATCGAATTTCGTAACCACCAAACGTGCATCCGGCAGGGTCGTAAAAGAAACCGAGTTCGAAAGAACCGATCTTTCCGAGAAAATCGTGTTCATAACCAGCGCCGATCCGGGTTATGACTGGCTTTTTTCACACCGCATAGGCAGTCTTGTCACTATGTACGGCGGAGCCAATTCCCATATGGCGATACGGGCCGCGGAGCTCGGGCTCCCGGCAGTGATAGGGTGCGGCGAAAAGAACTTCCGGACATGGAGCTCCTATGATTATATTGAGATCGACTGTGAAAACCGGCACGTTCGGGAACTGAAGGCATGAAGATCATTCTGGTCACGCCGCGACTGCTTTACAGCGATAAAGGAGAACTGTTCGAGGCACTCGCCTGGAATTGGCATGTTTTTTTTCATTCGCTCGGCTTCCTGTCGC
>CAZGVZ010000126.1:0-9570 GCA_964529145.1 uncultured Fibrobacteraceae bacterium
GTCTTTTCGCGGGCGGTGTCATTGCCATTCTTGAAGCGTAAGGAGTCCAGTGCTTTGCACTGTTCCCATTGTAACGCTTGGCCCGCTCAAGCCAGACCACGGCTTTTAGCCGTGGTAGTTGATTGCCGCGTGACACTATGGCCAACTCCAAGGAACTGGTCGATATGAACAAATACAGCGCAATCGTCGTTTCCGCACTGCTTGTAGCAAACTTTCCGGAAAACGTTTCAGGCTCTATCGACACCTACGACTCGATCGTCGTTCGCGAACTGCTCGACGAGGCAGGCTGGAACGGCGTTCCAGTCGACAGCGTCGTCGGACAATCTCCCGCGGTCTCCCTCGAGAGGGCGTCCCGGGTGACGAATCTCGACCTCTCATATACCGAAAACCGGCCGCATGCGATCGAAGAGTTGCCGGAGTCGATCGGCCGATTGCCCGAACTGGTTTCCCTGTCGCTCAGGGGGAATACATCCATCGAATTGCCCCGCGCTCTTTCGACCCTGCACAACCTGATCCGTCTGGACTGTTCCGAAACCGGACTGACGAGCATGCCCGAGGCGATCAGGGGATTGTCGCTGAAAATCCTGTATCTCGACCGCAATCGGATGACCGGGATTCCCGACTGGATCGACACTCTCGTCAACCTGCAGGTCGCCTCGTTTGTCGGCAACCTGCTGACGTCGGTTTCATCGCGGATCGCGGCGGATACAAATCTCGTGTCGCTCGATCTCGATTCCAACCGGATCGAGAGTCTACCGGTCGAAATCACCGGAATGCCGAGACTGACCGTAAGCGTCAGGGACAACAGTATCTGTTCCGTGGATTCCGCGATGGCCGGCTGGCTCGATGCCCACAGCCTGACGCCCGAGTGGAGAACGACGCAGCGCTGTATCTCCTCGGTCACCGAGGTCATCACCGAGCCGGTCACGGGTACGATCGTACATATCGCCTCGAACGAGTCCGCCGTTACGATGGAGTGCGCGCCGGCACAGGTGCGGGCGCAGGAGATCGCCGCACTCGCCCCGGTTCGGGGACAAACGATAGTCAAGGCGGTCGAAGTGATCCTGGGCCGCTGTTTCATTGCCGGGGAGGACTATTTCCTGATTACATTTTCCCTGGACGGCACTCCGGAACCGGCAGAGGTGAGGGAGACCTTCTCGATCTATCATGTCCAGGACGGATCGGCCAGGTTTCTCGAGGGTGATGTGGATACCGCGCGTAAAACGATTTCGGTACGCGCGACCAGGGAAGGGATCTATTTTTTGACCTCGGCGAGTACATCCTCCTTCACTCCACGCGCACAGGTGAAGCCCGTCGCCGCATCTCCTGTAAATGCGACTCTGCGCAACGGTTCCCTCGAACTCTCTTTCTTTCTCCGTCACCCCTCGGCGGTGCAGGTACGGCTGCTGCGGCCCGATGGCCGGGTCTTGAGCCTGAGGACGGTGAGTTCGGACAAAGGTGAATCACGGCTCCGTTTCGACGGTGCAGCCGCTTTCGCCGTCGGTATGCTCCTCGTTGAAATCAGGAGTTCCGAATTCCGCGAGTTGCGCATGCTCGGAAAGATGTAGGGAAGTCCCACGGACCGATGCTTCACGTGTATGCTTTACATTGAAAGATGTTCGCCCTGATCAAAAACCCCGGTAACCGTTCCTCGCCGGGTTGCATGCCGTAATTTCCAAAGGGTACCTCCCGGTTTTGTAATGAGCCCGGGCGAAAAGGATGCAAGCAAGCCCGTATGAGAAGGTCACATTATTAAACCTTAATCGGACGATTAATTTACGATGAGATGCGCAGCGGCAGCGAGCAGAACGGGATTGCAGGCGCGAAGGGCATATCGATCTGGTGATACGCCCAAGCGACTGCGATCCCGTTATGCCGCTGTCCGCGAAGCAGATCGCGTAAAGGGATCGTCCGATTAAGGTAAAAGATATGGCCTCCGAACGCTACGAAGCCCGCGGCCTTTGCAGCCGTGCGGAACAAAGAATGATTATATAGACGTGCCCTCAAACGATGCTGTTGTTTTTTTCCCCTTCCGGCCATTTCTATCGGATCTGCCATGTTTTTGAGCATCCGTTGCCAGGATTCCTGGCAATCACGGGTGATCCAAAAGTGGAATCTCAAGAAGGCAATATCCTTTTCAATCCCTTGATTTATAAAAAATTACAGGTTCATGCCGTGCGTTTTTCTTTACCGGCATTACACTTGCACAGGTAATCGGGATCGAAACCGGAACAATCGTGTCCACACCGCATGGAGGGTATCATGAGATTCACCGGTCCGGCAATTCTTCAGGTCCTCAGCGTAATCCTGGCGCTTTCGCTCCCCCTGTCAGCCCGGGGGCATATTGTCGCCAAGAAATATCCCTATCTAATCGTGACCCCTACGGCCCCCCAGGGCGACACCGATCAGGTAGGTGTGCGGATCATGCTCGGGGAGGCTTCGAACTCCTGCGTGGCGCCGGTTTGCACCGCCGACTCGTTCGTTGTACTGGAGGGAAACCTGGCGGTCTTTCCTCCACAGTTCATAATACAGGTGGCGTTCACCGAGACCCCTTTGCCACCGGGACTGGCGTGCCCCGCAGTATACAATCCTGTGGACTACGGCCCTTCTTTCCACCTGGGAATTCTCCGCCCCGGCGTATACACGGTTACAGGGTTCCGGACCGCGACGGAGGAGGCTGTGTACGGACAGTTTACAGTGGCCGATTCGACGGGCCGATCTGGTTTGACCGTCAAGGGAACCGTCAAGGACGACCCTTTCCCGGCTGAGATTATGCCGCAACCCGTTTCCGATGCCGCGTTGATCATCCGGTCATTCCCAAGGGTCGTGAATGCCCGTGAGATCGCTCCTGAAATCTTCTGTGATACCGTGACAACCGACGTGTACGGCAACTATCTCTTCAGGGGTGTTCCGGCCGACACCTATGTGCTCACCTGCATCCATACCGGTTTCAGGACCGTGGAGCGGTATGTCACGGTCAGTGCGGATGCAACCCAGGATTTCTTTCTCGTTTCCACAGGGGCGTTTGCCGCGGTAGCAGGAACGGTGTCGATGTTCGACCCCGAAAATGCCGATCCCGCACCGGTCGAGGGGTGCTCCATAACGGTATACCGAAACAGGTATGCCGCCGTCGGTGGCCCGATCTTTTCGGAAGACCTGAAATTCTATGCGGTCACAGACGAAAACGGCCGATTTCTCGTCGAGAGCATCCCGATCACCGCGAACGGGGAACCGTGGACGGTTCGCGCTGTTTTCGGGAGCTACAACGATGCTCAAAACGTCGGGTTGAGGAACATGTTCACCGACAGCGCGAATTTCATTTTGAGCGGCTCCTATCAGAACCGGGATTCGGTGAAGTTCGACGGCGCGTTTTTCACGATCTCGACCAACAAGGCAGTCTACCGCCGGAACGAGCCTGTGATTATACAGTACAGCATCACCAATACAATGAGATCGAGCCGGACCTACGGACCGTTTTCCGCGGGTTGCGAATACGATCTCATCATTACTCCGCTCTGGACGGCCGTCGAGGCGGAAATCTACCGGGAATCCAACCACCCGGTGTGTACCGGGGTGGAGAGGTTCATCACTGTGGAGCCGCTGCAGACCGTGATGAAGGAGTTCAGGTATACCATGCCCGACCTCACGAGCCTGGGAACCTCCGAACCGCCGGACGCTCTGGTAGCGCCCGGGACCATACTGCTGCGGGTCGCCGCACGGCTGCGCGGGGAGGAGTACGCGAACACGCTGGCGTCTGTGGTTATCAGTGTAGACAACGACCCGGTCGGTGTCTCAGCATCTGCACGGGAGATCTCTGGGGCGGGCTCGAAGGTTTCCCATAACGCCCGCAGCGGAGTGGTCACTCTCGGCATCGCGGAAACACAGGACGTACATTTCCGTCTTTATACGCTCTCCGGCGCTTCTGTTCCGGGCGGTTCGCTCTCACGGAGGATACCGGCGGGCATACACAGCGTCGCGCTGCCGTACGCGAACCTCGGAAAGGGTACGTACGTCGTTTCGGTCAAGGGAAAGAATTTCGAGAAGAGGTTCCGCGCTTTCCACACGGGAGGATCCGCGGCCAGGTAGGAAACCCGGGCCGGCTCCCCGCCGGGAATACGGGGAGCCGGTAACCGGTATGTGATTGTCAAAAGGGACGGCGCAGGCATGTTTCGCCCTGCAATAGTGAAAACGCCAGGCTGGGGCGTACCATCCGCGGGAGCAGTATTTCCCGCGGATGTTTTTTTTGGCGCTTTCCTGGCGGGTGATGGCGGGGTGATGGGTTTGTACCTACGTAAAACGTTGGAATACATAAGATGACCCTAGTATCTGGCCAATAAACAGGCTCAAAAGTATGCCACTAGTCTTCAAACTACGAGTTCATCTGGCGGTTACTATTATTGGCCAGTTTTATATAAAGAGGCGTCCGGATGTCTCGCATCAAGATACGGGAAGATAGATAATGAAGTGGCTGCCTGCCCCCCTGGTCGACTCGACCCGCATCGAACCTTCATGCAGCTTGATCAACAGATTAGACAGGTGCAGTCCAATACCGGTACCGTCGCGCTTGGTGGTGTATTTGAAGCGGAAGAGATTTTCGCGAACGTCTTCGTCCATTCCGATACCGTTATCCGATATTTTGAGGGCTATTTGCCCGTGACCGGACCTGGTGCACGCAATGATGACGGTTCCACCCTCGGGCGGATTTTTTTCTGTGATGGCTTCCGCGGCGTTGCGGATGACGTTTATGAGCACCTGTACCAGCATCCGGCGGTCCGCTTTCACGATAATGTCCCTCACGGAGTCGATGTGCATCGTCAATCGGCTGTCGCCCATGAGGTGCCGTGTCTGCAATACCGCTTCGCTGATGATCGTTTCCAGGGATTCGGGTTTGCGAACCGCCATTGCGCCTATATCGAGCTGACGCGTCGTCTCCAGCACCGAATTCAGGCTTTCGACTCCCTGGCGCAGCGATTCCAGATATTTGTCGATTTTGGGATCATTCATGGCGGCACCGTTTTTCTCCTTCACCATTGCAATGAGCGAATCGGCCGCCGAGATGACCGCCATGGGATTGCGGATCTCGTGGAATATGATGTCCTTGACTCTTGAGGCCTGCTGTACCCTCGCTTCAAGTTCCTGCGACATGTCTTTCAGGATCGTCTCGTACCGTCGACGCGAGATCCAGTGATCTACCTTCTCCTTGAGGATCTTCATATTGTAGGGTTTGGTGATGTAATCCGTGGCTCCGAGGCCGAAACCCCTGAGCTGATCTTCCTCGCTCATCAGCGCGGTGACGAAGATCAGAGGAATGCTTCTACATTCTTCCTTTTCCATCACCTTGACGCAGAAATCGAATCCGCTCATACCGGGCATCATGATATCCGACAGTATCAGCGATACCTTGCCGGAATGCCTGTTCAACTTGTCCAGCGCTTCAAAGGCGTCGCGCCCCAGTAAAAGGTTGTAATCGTGCCTGAGCGCCTCGATCACCACCTTCATCATGCCGGGATTGTCCTCCACGATGAGTATGGTGGGTTGTGAAGGATTCATTCCTTCGAACATGTCGATGTTCCCGGTAAAGCTCATTTTGGCCAGGTCATCGAGGCCCATGCTCTGCTGGTACTCGAACATGCGGCGCCGCTCGTCAGCCCGGCGGTCCCTGCCCGAGCGCCGTTGTGTCTGCCGTCGTTCATGGCCTGTATAAGGTTCGTTTTTCACCGGCACGGTCTGATCGATATACAGCGGAAGCGTGAACCTGAACGACGTTCCTTTCCCTTCACACGAGTCCACTTCGACTGTGCCGCCGAGCATCTCGATGTTTTTTTTGACGATGTACAACCCGAGCCCCATGCCGCCGTGCCGTTTGGAGAGCGCGCCGTCGGCCTGGAAGAGGCGGTCGAAGATATTGGCCTGCTTTTCCTTGGAAATTCCCACGCCGGTGTCAGCCACCTCGGTCAGCACCTGCTGGCCGTCAGTCGCAACTGCCACAGTGACCGAACCCCCCTCATCGGTGAACTTGAAGGCATTCTGTACGAGATTTGTGAGCACCTCCTCGATTCTTACGATATCGACGTTCACAACCAGGGGTTTGTCGGGGCAATTGAGCGTGTAGGCGAGTTTCTCCTGCTGCGCCTTGTGCAGGAAGATTGAAAAAATGTTCTGCACCACGCCGCAGTAGTTGTAGTTCTGCAGATCGAGCTTCACGGCCGGATCGTCGATGTTGGAAACCGCTATGATACGGTCGACATGGTTCGCGAGCTGGAATGCGGCCTGCTGCACCTGCCGCGCCTGATCCATGATTTCAGGCTGCTGCTCTCCGAGGGTCTCCAGGATGAGATCCACATTTCCGATCACGATCGAGAGAGGCGTCTTGAGTTCGTGGGTGATGTTAGAGATGAATTCACGTTTGTATTTGTCGCGTTCCTCGAGTTCTTCGGCTTGTTTCGTGATGGTGAGGCGGTTAATGATCTCTCTTCTACGAATAGAAAACTGGAAATGACTTATTACACTCGCGAGAATTATGGTAAAGAACTGGAATTGAGTATTGTTAATGAAAGATTTTAAATCCAGATGATCCATATCAAATATAAAAATGGGTAAAAGATATGACGTAAAAACTGAAAAACAGGCAAATAGGCATATATGTACCGGGCTCGGTATTATCACTGTGGCCAGATACACTATGTTAAAACCCGCATAGTAAGTTGAATCATAGCCGAGTTTTCTAATCATCATGGAAATACCAAATCCGCAAGCGATTATAACCGCTGAAGAGAGTATCGCTCCAGATTTTTCAAATAATTTGAACTTACTTATTAGAAAAATTACAATGCAAAAAGAGGAAACTATCAATCGGATTATTAAAAAAAACGATACTTTATGAGGATAGACCAGATGGTCTAATCCCGTAAAATAAAAGAGTATATATACGATCGCGGCACATAGCGCAAGCGTTCTTGCTGCCGACAGATTAATATTGTTTAATTCAACTATGTAGAGTTTCCGGAATTCGGTTGGAATATCTGAGACATCACCGGTGCTGTAATGGTAAAAGAAAGGAAATTTTGAAATACCTGTTTTCATTGCTTCCACCTTGGAGGAAGCTGCTTGTAAATGGATTTTAGGTAATTGGTGCGATTTTCCAAAGCATCCATATTAAATATTTCATTATACAACCAAATAAACCCATGCTCCAGCTCTTTTATGGTCATTTTTTTGGGACTATAGACTATATCGAAAAAATTGCATTTATCCCAATATTTTTCAGTCAATAGACGGTTATTTCCTTTAAATTGATCATAAATTTCGGTCCCGGGGAGTGGGGTCATAATTGTTATCTGGCCGGTGCAGTGGTGCTCTATCATGAAATTTCTGATAAGTCTAAAAACAGTCGTATCATCGTGGTCAAAACCAACAATAAAAGCGGCATAAACGATTATTCCTGCCTTTTGAATCTTATCGACCGCTCCATCATAAAAAGTATGGCGCCTTAATTTCCATAAATTTTTATTGAGGATGCTTAGATTATTCTTGTTTAGACTCTCAAAACCAATCAACACCATCAGGCATCCGCTGCTATAAGCAAGATCGATCAGTTCTTCATCTTGTGCGAAAGAAACATCGGTTTGTGCGAACCATTTAATCTTGAGTGGAATAAGAGCACGACATAAACTTTTTGCATATTTCTTATCCACGAATAAATTATCATCAGCAAAAACTACCAATTGGTTTTTAAAGAGGCTTTTTATCGCTTTAACCTCCTGAATAACCTGGCTGATTGTTTTTTTTCTGATTCTTTTGCCATAAAATTTACTGACAAGACAAAAACTGCAATTATGAGGGCATCCTCTTGTCGCCTGAACAGGAATCATATTAAAGAAATGTTTGTTTTTCTTGATGTTCTTTTGGTTTATCAATTCATACATCGGGACCGGAGATAGAGCGAGATCTATAGGCTTTGTATTATCTGCAGTATAGACCTTTTTTACCTTGTTCTGTTCCCAATCATTCAAATATTGTTCCCAGATTTTTTCGGCCTCACCTATAAACACCGTATTAACGTGTTGCAGTGCTTCGTCAGGCAATACTGTAGCATGAATACCGCCCATCACAACATTGGTAGAAAATCTCTGTCTGAAAATATCCGCAATTTCATAAGCACGGTTGGCCTGTTGAGTCATAGCCGATATGGCAACTATATCGTAAGACCCATCGAAATGTATGGGCTCAAAATCTTCATCGACAAATTCTATTTCAAATCTTTTGGGTGTCAAGGCAGCGACTGTAAGCAATCCTAATGGAGCCGTATACCAGGGCCGAATGAGTTCATGGTTTCGTTGCAGCATCTCTGATACTGCCGCATTGGATGATAAAGAAGGCCTTTTAGGACTGACAAATAAAATTCTTTTTCCCATAATTATTGATTGTTGAAATTGAATTTGGGTATTTTGGATGCCGATAATATTTGACTTACTTCTCTTATCAACCCAGAATAGTTTTCGTGAAATTCTTTGGGAACGTTCAGAATGATTTTGTCGCCTTGATTACTGGTGGGCATGATCTCTAATTCGAATTTTCCTAATCGTGTATTATCCCTGATTAGACGAAACAATTCGGCGGGGTAGATACTTTTCCCCGCCACATTCGCCATTTTTTTCTTGAGTCCCGTTAAGAAAAGATATCCGTTTTCGTCAAGGTATCCAAGATCCCCGGTCATTAACCATCCATCAATGATGACTTCCTCTGTCGCTTTTCGGTTATTTAAATAACCGGTCATGACATGGGGCCCGGATATGCATACTTCGCCAACCGTACGGATTGGAACGGTATTACCATCATTGCCGGTAATTTTGATATTACAGCATGAAATGGGTTTTCCAACAGACTGGGGAATAACGGCTTCTCCCGGCTGTTGCCAGGTGCAGATAGGTGATGCTTCAGTCAAACCGTACCCTTCTCGGATTTCTACGTTATACAAAGATTTATACTGATCGAATAGATATTCCGGCAGTTTGTATCCGCCTGAAGAAAGAAATTGAACATTGTCGATTATTTTTTTGATGGAATCGGTTCTTAGAAGCCAGTGTAGGATTATCGGGACAGAATAAAGATGCGTAACACAGGAATCGGCTATCTGATCGGCTAGCAGATTGATCTTTCGAAAGTCCGAAAGGTGGGCAACGAGCAAGCTGCAATTAGAAATAGACGGGCAAATCATTCCGGTTGTGAGACCGTAAAGATGATGAAATGGCGGAAGTGAACATATAGTGCTTTTTGAAGTACTCATGTTTGCTACCGAGTATGAATAAGCGTTCGCATATAGATTATCACAACTCAGAACTGCACCTTTTGCGTATCCAGATTCCGCGTTTGTATATACCACGGTGGAAGGCTGGCTGATATCGGGAAACTCGGGCCGCCATTTACGGCTACCCGGATTGAAAATCATGTCTCGTTCACAATCAAAATCGGATGCATCCGCCGAAAAACGGATCTCCAGTGAACTTCTTGTATCCTCACGGATTTCTTTGAGTTCAATGGGTCCTATTTCGGGTTCGAGAAGCACACAGC
>CAZGVZ010000127.1:0-2516 GCA_964529145.1 uncultured Fibrobacteraceae bacterium
AAATGATATTTTTATGGTTTTATTGATTATAATTGTGATGGATAATGTGGTCTTCCCGTTCGGCCTGCCTGCCGAAAGGTGTTCCGGGAAACGGTGTTGGAATATAGAATTCGGCAAGATCGATACCGCTCTCCTCGCAAAACCGCAGTATTTCGTCCACTGCATGACGATCCTGATAATCGAAACCGATGCCGAAAGACCCGAAAAAATGGATGCCTGCGTCCTCGATCATCCTGACCAGATCCACACACCTTCTCCACACAGCCGGCCGGCAGTCACCCCCGAACAGCTCGATGGTCACCTTGTCGAACCCAAAAATGGTGTAGATCGAAGAAACACCGCCTTTTTTCAGCTTTCGGTAGAACTCGGGATCGTCTATCATCATCATGGTCGCGGCCAGGAAGATGCTCACATCCAGAGATGCCGTGCGTTCCACGATTTTCAGCATAAAATTCACGTATTTTTTTCCGGGCAGCATGATGGTATCGTCGGTGAAATAAAACTGCCGGTAAGGCATTCCTTTGATATCGGCGATGATGTTGTCGACCGGCCGCAGTCTGACATTGAGCCCCTCCTTGTCGGGAATGGGGCATCCTATGCACTGCACCGGACAACCACGGGTGGTGAGCACCAGATGCGCGTTCCATTCGTAGGTGTCCCTCGGAAAAATCTCACGGCGAGGAATCGGAAAGCCTGCCAGGGGATATACTCCGGGCTCATCCTTGTAGAGTGGCTTAAGGCAACCGTTTCGCAGATCGGAAAGAATAGCGCCCCATACCGGCTCGACTTCGCCGACGCATACGGCATCCGCGTGCTGTAGAGCCTCTTCCGGAAGAGCGGTTGGATGAATACCGCCAAGAATCACTTTCGTGCCGCGTGTACGGAATGTATCGGCGATCTCATAGGCGCGCCGGGCCTGTGGCGTGAAACAGCTTATGGCGACCAGGTCCGCCTTTTCATCGTAATCGATCGGTTTTCCAATGTTGTCGTCGGTCAGATTCAATTCCATCTCCGGAGGCGTAAGCGCTGCGATAATGGGAATAGCCAGAGAGGGAGGCATGGTATAATTACCCACAAGATAACGTTTCAACAGACCGTCGAGTTCTTTATGCCCCTCCAGAAATTTCCTGAATCGGGGATAGATGCATCTGATTTTCACTTTTCCTCCATTTCGATAACCACCACAAATTTTCCATGGAGATGCATCCGTAGCAACGAACGTTCCCTCTGCCCAATATATGGTGTCGTAATTTTTTCTACCATCGGCCGGACTGCTGAAAAAAGTCCCTGGAAACCGTGACTTACCGGCAGACGATCCGGGCGGCAAGCGCAGCTTTTCGCTCCTCCCCGGCCCGGTCGCGCGGAGTTAATCATCCGGAGTGGAAACCAGTTACGCAAACGGTGATGGTATGGACCGCATAAAATACAATTATCGGACACTCTTTTGAAATGGTTGCCTCGATCCTGTGATATTCTCCTTATCAGGGGTCCTGTGCAGGGTATCGCCCCGTTCCCGGAATGAATCGTTACCGCACGATTTAGCAAAATCCCCGGAAGCCCCGATGGTCCTCCGGTCACGCATGAAATTGGATCGAGATACTCCCGTCATCTGGAATCTCGCGATATACGGCATCCAATAATAATGAGACTCCGTCGGCATCGCACGTTTTCCATACGCGCGTGTATCACACCTTTGGCGCCCCGGAGTATCGTTAGAGAGGTTTCCTGCGGTAAGTCCGGCGCCGTCTATTTTTTCAATTCGCCAGCCGATGATCCTGTATATCTCCGGTACCATGCACTATTTTTTACTCGATAACCACTCGGTTCCTGGAAAACGTCATCGGATCCGCCTCAAGGAGTCCCTCTTGGATTTTTCACTGATAGTGGAAAAAGCGAATACCTACTTGCATCAGGAAGAAAACGCTCACTTTCGAAACGAAGTCGAGCGGCTGCTCGAGAAAGACGACAGACAGGAACTGAACGATCGTTTCTACACCGATCTCGAATTCGGAACGGGCGGGCTCCGGGGTGTAATCGGTGGTGGTTACAACCGCATGAACCCCTACATCGTTCGACGTAGTACCCAGGGTCTCTCGAATTTCATTAAGAAGATACCTGGAAAACGCGAGGGATCTGTAGTGATCGCCTACGATTCCCGCCATTTTTCCGACACTTTCGCTCTTGAGGCGGCAAAGGTGCTCTGCGCCAACGGGATCGCCACCTATCTTTTCACCGCGCTCAGGCCAACACCCGAACTCTCATTCGCCGTGCGGAGACTGCATGCAACCGCGGGAATCGTCATCACCGCGAGCCATAACCCAAAGGAATACAATGGTTACAAGGTATACTGGAGCGACGGAGCCCAGATAGTGTCGCCCCAGGACAGGGAAATAATCGACGAGGTACGGAAAGCCGGTGCCCGGCCAGAAATCATGAGCCGCGAAGAGGCCATATCTTCCGGGTTGCTCAGAATGATCGATCGTATTGACAAGCAGCCAGCCGATGTCTGGGAGAAA
>CAZGVZ010000127.1:2526-7450 GCA_964529145.1 uncultured Fibrobacteraceae bacterium
CCTTTTATTGACATGATCAAAAGCTGCTCACTGAGGACCGGCCTGGTGCAAACACAAGGCCCTCAATTCTCGGTTGTTTATACGTCTCTGCACGGGACCGGAGCTATGCCGGTCGAGCGCGCGCTCGGAGAACTGGGATTCGATGTCATATCCGTCCCGGAGCAGCGGAATCCCGATGGCGATTTTTCTTCAGTAAAAACCCCGAATCCCGAAGAGGCTTCCGCCCTCAGGCTCGCGATGGAACTGGCGGCCGCCCGAAAATCGGACCTGGCTATCGGGACCGATCCCGACGCGGACAGGCTCGGAGTGGCCGCGCCCGATGGAGATATTTACCGTCTGATAACCGGAAATCAACTCGGAGCGCTTCTGGCGGATTACGTGTTCGACACCCGGGCGGAGCTTGGCATTCTTCCGAAAAGGCCGGTGCTCGTCAAAACGATCGTTACAACGGAACTGCAGCGGCTAATCGCGGAATCTTATGGCGCGGAATGCATCGATACGCTTACCGGGTTCAAATATATCGGCGAAAAAATCCGGGAATTCGAATCCGCCGGCAACGGGCTGGAGTACGTCTTTGGAGGGGAAGAAAGTTACGGATACCTTGTGACTACAGAGGTTCGTGACAAGGATGCGGTTTCAGCCGCGATCATGACCGCCGAGATGGCTCTTTACCACCGTTCCCGGGGGAGAACGCTTTTCGACCGGCTCCGGGACCTGTGGAAAAAATTCGGCTATTTCCAGGAGGTGCAGCTGTCCCGGTCGTTCACGGGTGAATCCGGACTCAGGACCATGCAAACACTGATACAGCATTTCCGTGAGGTTCCCCCGCAAACGCTTGCCGGCATACCGGTTCTGAAGATCAAGGATTTTCTTTCAGGTACGACCAGACACACCGCCGGGCCGGAGGTGCATGAGGACATCGCGTTTCCCTCCTCGAATGTTATACAGTTCTTTTTATCGGACCAGAGCATAGTGACCGTCCGGCCTTCCGGAACGGAACCAAAAATAAAAATTTACATTTCATGCCGCGGCCGTCCCGGAGAATCTCCCGATCGTGCCCGTGAGGAGGTACAGAAAAGAATCGGTACGATTTCGGACGCGATCAGCGGGATGCTGCCCGGATCGTGAACCACAGTGACCCCAGTGAGATAAATGAAAGTCAGGAAACATGTCGAACGGAAACGGAAAAACGATCGCAGCTACGGCTTACCAGACAGATCAATTCGTCGGAAAAGTCATAGGTAATTGTGAGATAATAAAAAAGATGAACGAGGGCGGAACCGCCCTTATCTATCAGGCGCACAACACCCGGTTCGATCTTACCCGCGTCGTAAAGATCCTCAAGCCCGCCTTCACCGAGGATGAGGAGTATTTCGTCCGCTTCAAGCAGGAAGCCCAGCTTATCGCACGGTTCGATCATCCCAATATTCTGCGGGTCTTCGATACCGGCCAGGTAGGAGGTTTTTTCTATATAGAAATGGAGTACATCGAGGGACAGACGCTCAGGGAATACATCCGCTCGAACCAGAAAATCACCGAACGTGAAATCCTGTCCATCGCGGCCCAGCTCGCGAGCGCTCTGGAATATGCTCACAATGTCCATATTCCCGGCAGCAAGAGCGCCGACATCCATGGAATACTGCATCGCGACATCAAGCCTGAAAACGTTATGTTGACATATGGCAAGCTGGTGAAGCTGATGGATTTCGGCGCGGCAAAACCGCTCAATATCACCTCAAATACTATGCAGGGAATGATCGTCGGCACCTTCCACTACATGTCACCCGAACAGATAAGCGACGCTCCGCTCGATGCGCGCAGCGATTTTTTCTCTCTCGGCATCGTACTTTACGAGCTCGCCACGGGCGTGAGACCGTTCTCTGCGAACACGCTCACCGAACTCATCGAACGCATAAAGAACTGCAAATTCACCCGGGTCCGTGCTTTACGGAAATCAATTTCACCCCTTACCGAAGAACTGATCGACCGTCTGCTTTCAAGGGATCCCGACCACCGGCCCTCCACTGCCAAGGAGATCGGAGAGGCGGTTCAGCACTGTATCCACTCCTACGAGACCTGGGGCACCGGGAAAAGGGTGATGATACCTTTCTCGATAAAGCGGAGTTTCAGCACGCTCGCGCTCCTGTTTTCCTTCCTCGCGCTGCTGGCTTCCTGCGTCGCGCTGTATCGCAGTTTCTTCGTCGATCTCAAACCCGTCAATTTCGCCGAATCGGCCTCCATACCGCTTCTGGAACAGGGGAGAAACGCCGAACGGAAAGAATTATGGGAGGACGCGGTCCGGCTCTATAAAATGGTTCCTCCAATCGAAAAAGGAGGCCTGGCCAACGAGTACCTCGAAGCGCAGGTGCGTATGGCCGCGATCATGATGAAATACCAGGAGAATTACAGCAAATCCAGAAAAATACTGGAGTCCCTCAAGACTCAATACAGCGATCCGGCAATCGACGCATACCTGGGCAGAACATATTTCCATCTTTCCCTTTTCAAGGAGGCCCAGGAGCGATTTGAAAGCGCCCTTAAATCCACGGCGGGATCGATCATCGCGCAGACCTCCGATTTCAAGGGAGAAATACTCTATTACAGCGCCTGCGCCATCGATGGAAGATTCACTCAGGACGAACAAAACGACGCTCTGCTGGTGGAGGCCATAAAGGCATGGGATTTCTATCTGGAATATTCGAAATGCGAAATGAAGCCCAACGAGCCTGCGTGCGTCTACGCGCGCAAACGCCGTAACGAACTTTCGACTACAATGCATCATTAACCTGATTGGGGTATCCACTTGGCTAACCGGTATACTCCATATTTTGGACGAGACAGGAGCGCCATAGGCGTACGTTTATAGCACAAAAGCACCGGAAAATCATCTGCGATATTTATTGCCATAAGCATTGTGTGCCTGCGGCACTCAACGTACAACATTCTGTGATATGGTTAACAAAACGGATACCCCACTGAGCCGATTTACTTTTCCGGGAGCCATACCAACGATGCCTCGAGCCAGTTGTTATTTTGTGTCAAATTTTTGGAAAGATCTTTTTGAGAAATGAAACTCCGTACGACATCGATTCTCGCGTTTGCCCTGCTCTTCGCCTCCGTCTCGAAGGCAAAAGTCCGTGAACTGGACAACCGTCTGTCATTGCGGCCCGTCGCCGTCAGGAATGTCGAGTACGGCCCCGACGGTTCTCTTTTCGCGATTCCCAATTTCGTGTCTGCCGGAAGCGTCGCACTCTTCTGGGTAAACGAACAGGGCGGCATCGCTCCGGTACCCGCCAGGCTCTCGGAAAAGCATTTCACCCGGTCTTCCGGGCTGTTTTATCTCAGGAAAAAATCGGACAGCGATCCTCAAATGGCATTCATTCCGCTTCCTGAGCTGCTCTCGGGTTATTCGGTGGACTTTTCCGAAGATGGAAGGTTCTGCGCGATCGCGGGGGGAACAAATGTGGTTGTTTTATCCCCGCATGACAAATGGGAAAAAGTGAAGACTTTGACGATCGGCTCGTCGGTGACCAGAGCCGTTTTCTCTCCCGACGGGACCAGGATGGCGGTGCTTTCCGAAGGCAGGCTCTTCCTCTTTTCCGCGGAACGATACGACCTTCTCTCCACTGTCGAGCCGGCGGACGAAAGCCGTTTCAGCGACATCACCTTTTCAAATGACAATTCCAGGTGCGCGGTCTTCGAAAACCGTTCGGTCGCGTTCGACTACTCTTCCCGTATCCGGATCTACGATGCCGAAACCGGATCTCCCGATCGGGATCTCCCTTAC
Source organism: uncultured Fibrobacteraceae bacterium (assembly GCA_964529145.1). Lineage (GTDB taxonomy): Bacteria > Fibrobacterota > Chitinivibrionia > Chitinivibrionales > Chitinispirillaceae > JAFGNB01. The sequence continues at coordinate 6,314 of CAZGVZ010000127.1, forward strand.
CTGCCGGTCCGTCCGTCGGAAGAACCGGGTGAACGGTTCCCTCTGGTCTCGTTCGGTCCCGGCGACACGATACTGGCCGTGACCATTCCCACTTTTGCTGGCAGAATATATCTGATAAGAAGTAATGACGGGACCGTTCTGAGGGAATTCAAGGGATTCTGCCATGCCTTTTCATCCGACGGGTCCTTGTTTGTAGCCCGGAACTCGGTTATTTCAACGAAAGACTGGTCCATACTCGGTAAAATCTCCCAATCCACAATGGCGTGTGCCTTCTCTCCTACCGAGCGGGTCCTTATTGCGGTAACCCGCGATGCGGTCCGGCGATATCGGGTGGAGGAGTGATCGCCCGTCTCTCTCCTGTGAGGCCTGAAGTAGCCGGAAAAATAGGGTACAGGAATGCTGCGGATTCCGGATTCTCCGAATAAGTATTGACCGGTTCACGCTGGAACAACTATTTTAAAATGGGGGAGTTCGGATGAAAGTGTCTTCAGGTCTGCAATTAAACGTATAAATTGCGAAATATCGGTTTTTCTCGAACCTGCAGCTCTGCGGATACATGCTTCCTTTCGTAAGGCTTCCCTGCTGTCGACAACACAGGCGACCCGGCTTGGGTATACCTCGTTTTTGGACATGCGACCAGCTGTGTATGACCTGAAATCCGTACGGATGATGAATGTGACAGGACCTGAAAACCGAACGACGGCACCATTCATGAACGGACACGCGATGAAATGTATCACACTCCTTCCGGCGTTGCTCTCGCTCATGCTCGCCGTGATCGCTCCACCGGTCCACTCCTTCAATGAAGCAACCGTGATCCAGCAGAAGAAACTCGCGATTTCGAGACTGCAGGAAAGCGGACTCTCGGGTGACGAGGCCGAAACCTACACGATGTACCTGCAGATCGCGCTCGCGGAAGCCACACAGTGGGAAATAATGGATTTTTCGGTGACCTCTTCCCTGATCGCGGAACGAGGAGGAACCGAAGACTGCAACAAGATGCAGTGCGCGATCATCAACGGCCAGCTGCTCAGCGTCGATTATATCTGTTTCGGGACGATCGAAACCATCGGTCGCACGTTTTCTCTGAATGTCCAGATCGCGGACGTCGGCTCGGGAAGACAGGTCGCGAACATC
>CAZGVZ010000127.1:7485-9519 GCA_964529145.1 uncultured Fibrobacteraceae bacterium
AAATAAAACAAAAAAGGAATCGATATGAGCGAAAAAGAAAAGGTTTTTACCAGTAAGACCATACCCCAGGTCGCCCAGCAGCTCGCGTCAACCATTATCGGTAAAAAGGCGGTGGAGAAGAACCAGAGCAGGGAAACGGCATCGACGTTCGAAAACATCATCGAACAGCAGACCCAGAAATCGTTCAGCGATGTGCGGGGATATCTCGATTACGGATCTTCTTCCGGCACCGGAGCCCCGGGAACTGAAAAAAAGATCGAGACCTCGGGAAAACTGGCGTTCGGTTATCTGCAAACCGGAAGGAGGATGCTCCCGGATGACGCGCTGAGGTACAGCTATCAGCTGCAGTCGTATCTCGCCGACGTAGGGGCCTGCGCCATGCTCTACATTGATGAAATGGAACGCCTGATGAAATTGCGGGGCGGTAATCTGCAGTGCGGAACGATGAAGTGCGCGAAAAGCGTGGGAAGACTTCTCGGCGTGGATTATATGGGGTATGGGGATATCAGGCGGCGTTGCGGTAAATTCATCATTCACACCTACATCGTCGATGTCGAAACAGGCGAACATGTCACTGAAGTCACCAAACGCTTTCGAGGCAAAGAGATCGTGTTCCTTACGGAAATCATCCCGCAGATCGCCTACAAACTCGGAGAAGTGCTCGAACGAAAGCAGATCGGCAGGCGTTAGACCGGCCCGCCGATCATCACTTCCGTTTGGCGGCCCGCAGCGATCCGTCCGGAATTACCCATGGCCGCGACGATTGATATATCAATTTGATATATAAAGGCTCAGCTTCCCCTTCCTTCGGATCTGTTTAAAATTATTTTCCCGAAAATTCAATGTTTTACGTCCATACACTCTCTGGCACGGTATTTGTATTGGAACGATGCGTACAATCATTCTCATTCATCAAAGCTACCGGAGATTGTTATGAAATCCATACTGGTAATGATCGTGAGCGCCGCACTGTTCGTGGCAGCGAGTGGTGAATCCTTTCAATCTGACTCTGCCGCCGGTCTCGATACCAACCGGACAAAGGCGGATTCCCTGCAGGCTGCGGCTGAAAAGCTCGAAGCGAAAGCTCTGGCCCTCGAAGCGCAGCTTGACAGCCTGAATGACGAACCGCATGGATTGAGGAATGACCTCGAAGAAGCCATCGGAAACCTCCGGATGGAAATAGGAGAAATCAGGGAAAATATCGAAAAGGCGATTTCCGGGCTTCTCGAATCTCAGGAGGAGGTCGAGGAGGAGTGTGAAAAACGGATCCAAGGAGAGATTGAACTCCGCAAGGAAAAAAGCGGGAGAAAACAGTTGAAGTTCTCCTTCGTTTCCGGCATGGAATACAGTTTTCTCGATACGGATCCTTTGCTCAGGAGCCTCGTGAGAAACGCCCGGTCCACCCGCGACAACGATTTCGATTTCGGAAACAAAGGAATGCTAATGCTCTCCTTTATGTGGTATCACAGCCTTGATAACGGCATCAGGGTGGGGAACGATTTTTCCGGAGGATACAAGCAGTTTCAAAGCGAACCCTACGGAAATGACGATATGAACGGCGAAGAGAATCCGGCCGACTCCGTCATCATACTCCGTGTGATTCCCGCATTCCTCGGATTCATCTGCGAGAAAGCATTCGATCTGCAGAGCATGCAACTCTTCGGCGGCTTTATGATTGGGGCCGGCACGACAGTCGTGATAGAGAACAAGGAACCGCTGTCGTCCGATTTTATCGGGGGCACGCATGAGGAAAAAGGGGAGAGAAGCTACGGCGTGGTATTCGCGCCCGTCTTCGCCTGGGATCTGCACTGCGGTATGGCGTTGAAACCGGCGGAATCGATGAGTATCGGCATAGATGGAGTGCTGCGTTTCGCCTATGCGTACGAAGGCTTTACAAGAATCAATGACGGCGATGCGTTTTCATGCTCTCCCGGTATCCGTCTGCGGCTCTCCTTCGGCAGAGCCGTTTGATCATACCATAACCATTTGAAAAGGAGTCGCATGAATTTCACCCGCATCCGTTTCTCCGCTTTA
>CAZGVZ010000128.1:0-2799 GCA_964529145.1 uncultured Fibrobacteraceae bacterium
CTGCATCTTTCTGATTCCGGATGCGCCGCCGACAGGGTCGTTCGGCTGTTCGAACCATGGGTACCCCTCTCTTTTTCTGATATACGACAGGGGATTGCCGAACCTGACCGTAATGGTGTTCCTGCCCTTTTTGAGGTATCTTTTTACATCGAACCTGTATTCGAGAAACATGTTATCCGCGGCACCGGCTCTGATTCCATTAATGGAAATCTCAGCGACCGTATCGAGACCTTCGGCGACCAGTTCAATCCGGGAATATTCAAGAAGCCCGGGAGGCACTGCGAACCAGGTACGATACTCGAAATCGGTCGATTCTATCCAGTCGAGATCGAGTTCGTTTGCGCCGAAAAACGGATCATCGATAAGCCCGTTAGCGAGAAGGTCGGTATGTACGCATCCGGGAACCATCGCGGAATGCCATCGCCGTTCGTGTACTTCCCGGAATTGCCATTTTCCGGTCAGATCGAGAATCATCAGAAAATCCTCCGGTGTGAAAAATAGCTCAAGCTACACACGGGAAGGTGGATCCCGGACTATTCACCGACAGTATAGCGGCAAATTATACCTGATGCAACCTTATTGCGGTCTCCGGCAAAGTTCGAAAACCGGAGTTTTCACATAGGCTGAATCACGGTTATCGAGGTCTGCCTGAGCGGATTCAACAACCGCGGCCGGAGGCTTTCCATTCCATTTTTAAGAATGGATTTTTTCCATTTTTGAAATTACAGTTGCAAAGGAAAGAAGGTGGTCAGGCTTTACAGGAGGATCCGGGGCGCGCGTTGCCCGCGCGTATCACGTGGATGGCTGAAAGTGCATACCATGAATGTTGCACGTCTATCGGCGATCGATTTTGCATATCGCGGCCAAAACCGGACCGGCGAAGTGAGTGTAAAAATGGTCCTCTGCCAGGAGCGTCTCTCCCGGCCGGGGACATTCGTTGTAAATGTATCGTTTTTTTTCTTGCCCTCCCTGTTTTGGTTTTCTACCCAATATTGAACAGCACGTCGGGAGATTCGATGTCGTTGAGAAGAATCGACAATCCCTCCGAAGCTTCCCGTTCGGTCTCGAAATTCAGTTCATGCAAATCGTCCTCCTGCCTGAATTCATTCTCCGCATCCACATCCCTGAGGATCTCGTCCGGCTCATAAAACTCTTCCATTCCAAGCATTGTCAACCTCCTGGTCATCTTGATTCTTCTGCTTCATTTACCCAAAATCCAACGTGGGTGAATGCAATCACCATGCCACGGAAAATTTCGCATTATTCAACGATTTATTGATTTTTTATCGGATCCGTTCAGTTTTTCTGAAATCCGGTATCTGGAAAAAATCCAGGAAACGAGAGGGAGGAGAGGTGCGGGCGGAAACCGCAGACCTTCCGCGTACGATGGAATCGGGTTGTCTCCTGCCCGGGCAGATATCCCGCTAACTCCCCAGTTCATCCACAGCATTACGCAGAAAATCGCGGCGGTTGTAGTCTTCATCGATGATGGCGCCGTTCCAGACGACTATGTCGAGATCGATCGTACGCGGCCCGAATTTATTGGGACTCCTGATGCGGCCGAGCATGGTTTCGACAGACTTCAAATAGTTCACAAACCGGTCGAAATCCAGTTCGGTTTCGAGCAGCGCGGCTCCATTGACGAAATCGGGCTGTTCCGTGAATCCCACCGGTACGGTAACCTTCAGCGAAGAGGACCTCAGGAGACGATGATCCTTCGCGAGTAAAAAAAGCGCTCTTTCGATATGGGCGTAGGGGTCAATATTTGACCCGATGCCTACAATGACCCGGTTCACTGCGAGTTGCAGCCGGAGAGCGTCACGGAGACGGAATCTGCGAACCGCAGCGCTTTCGGCTTTTCGACCGTCACCGTTGCACCGAGCACACGCGAACTCTCCATCACGATTCCGAGCACGTGTGCCGTGAGCGACTCAAGAAGATTGAACGAGGAGGCCGCGACCGACTGCAGAACTCGTTTTTTCATGGCCCGGTAGTCGACTGTCGCATCGAGCCGGTCGGTCGAGATGGCCTCGCTCGCGTCGAATTCGAAACCGATCGTGATGACGACCTGCTGCAACCGGTTGCGCTCCCAATCGTTACAGCCGATTATTGCGTCGGTTTTAAGATTGATAATACGGGTGGTCGCAATGGGGTTAATGGGCATGGGCTCGTCCTCTCCTTTTCGAATCGGGTGGATCGTTTCGTGCGTCCGGCATTGTCGTGAGATCGAACGAAAGAATAAAATACTAATGGGAAGGGTCTTCGCAGGTCATAGCCGTCAGAAAGATCCATAGGGTCGAAATGTTTGCAGCACGAAAAATGGAAGGAAGAACCGGAGGTCCGTCGTGACCGGCATGGGGTCGGGCCTTCTCGTATCGATGCATTATTCCTTCGACGAAGGGGTCGAACATACCGCCCGATGGGGACTCGATTTCTTGACGTGGTCGTCCGCCGCAGAACATTACGGCACTGCGGGCCTGCGGGCGGCCGTATGGTTCCATGCTGGCGAGGCCGCCTTCATTACAGACACTCACCTCAGATCCGATCCGATTTCATCGCTGAACAGGGCTCCGATCTCATCGGACGTCACCGCATACCCTTCCCGTCTCAGGGAGGTGCAGAAGGCCTCGTGCGGCCTGCCACGGCGGTAGTCCGGCTCTCGGGGGGGGTGACGCAGGTACTTCCCGAACAGGGAAATGTCGGGGGAAACCAGCAGTGCCGATTGATAATAGTACAGCCCGGGGCATGTACCCAGGTAAAGGGAACTCCCGAGAATCTTCCGGTCGTTCAGCGCGAGGT
>CAZGVZ010000128.1:2809-9518 GCA_964529145.1 uncultured Fibrobacteraceae bacterium
CGCCTGAGGAGCCTGACCATCGCATCATGAATACGATCGAAATAGGCCGTGGGTGGTTGCGATCCGGACCGCTCCCCCACGATAATGGTGACTACCATTCCCGGAGCCAGCACCACCGTACCTCCTCCCCCCCGCCTCCGCTCCACAGCTACGCCGTCCCGCTCACATTCCGCCAGATCTATCTCTTCCTCGATGCGACAGGAAGGACCGTGAACGATCGAGGTCTCCACCTGCGTGTAGCAGGTCACGAACGGCAGTGGGCGCACCGCGCCGAACATGAAAACCGCATCGTTCTTTCTCATGGGTCCGTGAAAATGTGGTACACCACGATGCATCACGATCCGGACCGGCGGCTCCTTGCGCGTGAAATGAAAAGCGACACATACGAAGCGAACGGCAGAACCCGTCCGGAAACAGAGCGTTTTATGACGATGGCCTTCGACGGACATACCTCCTGACAGCAATAGCATCGTATGCAGGTGCGGTAATCGTAACGGGGCGTACCGTCATCGCGGTTTCGGCTGAGCGCGGATGGCTGCAACGGACACGCCGAGATGCAGCGACCGCACCGGGTACATCGGGTTCGAACTATGGCCGGCCGGGGAAGAATGAAGCGTTTGATGCCTCCCAGTATTCCGGTGGTGGAAATCCTGACCGGCGGCATCCTGACCACATGGAAGGACCGGTCGATGAGCGGAGTGATATCGTCACCCACGATATCTATTTCGTCCATTCCGCCGCGGCCCAGTCCCGCTCTGATTCCTGTCGCGATCGTCGGGACATATGATGGATCCAGATCGATCAGCCTGCATGCGACCGCATCGAGCGCGACCGGATCATCCGATACGAGCAGTGCACCGAGTTTTTTGGGATTTCCGCTCTGAGGACCATTGCCCTCCATCGCCTCTATTGCATCCATGATATGGAGACGCGGGCGGATAAAGGCCGCGATGTCCGCGAGCAGGACCGAAAACTCATAAGGGTCAGGGAACCGGGCATGGCATTCGCCTTTCGAGATACCGGGTATGCAACCGAAGCAGTTTTTGACGGCTCCAGTCATGCGGATAAGTCCGTGTGTCTTGAGCTTCGGAAGATTGACAACTCCATCGGCTTCGTGAACGGCCCGGGCAATTCGCAGCTTTTTACCGGCAATTCCTTCCGGATACGTCAGATCAACTCCTTCGTCGAAGGAGACGAGTTCCGCTGGAATCGAGCCAAGGGCATGGTGGTATCCGCATTTCTTTATCGAAGATGTCGCATTCGGAAGACCGGCCGGGGAATCGCCGTACCTCATCACGGCACCGGTTCCTGAAAAAACCGCAGCAGCCCCCCTGAGCACCGCGGGATGCGTTACAATGGAACGCGCCGGATCGGTTCCCCACAGGACATTCGGTTTGAAGAGTATCCGTTCGCCCCGACGTGCGAACTTATCGATGCCGCCTATGAGATCGATGCCACGCCGGACGGCATTTTCCACCAAAGCGTGATCGTAAGCGGCACACCGTACTATTGCCACTTTTGCATGCTTCCCGGGACTGTTCACCCCTCGCCTCCTTGTCACCTGATTTCACCGGGGCACCCTCTCATTACTTCTCTTCCCGGCGAATATTACATCGTGATGTGAATAAAAATACATCGATCCGCATTTCACCTCCCGGAAGCTCTCCCGATCGTCGTCGAATGCACGGGGTCACGGAACTCCGGGCGCACCAAAAAAAAACCCCATCGCAGCACATGGCGACGGGGTTCGATCCAGGAAAATACAGTGAGGCGGGTACGGCCCGGCTATCTGCCTTCCTTCCATGCATCGGAAGCCTGCAGATTGCCGTCCACATAGGTCCAAGTGATCTTCTGATAACGCATCTGGATCTCTTCGAGATGTACGTACCTCTCCTTGGAGGGATCTTTGACGTTATACATGATCGGTTTTACCGAGCATATTTTTACGCCCTCGAGTTTATGATTGAAATATTCGGTCTCAGTTCCGGTATCGTCGATCCTGTACCATTTAATTTCGACTTCCGTGAAAGTCTGTCCCTCGCAGACCGCCTTGTACAGATACGGCGAAGACCCGTCGTACGCCTTGACGATCTTGATCGCTTCGTGCTTTCTGGTCCCGGTAAGCTTTCCTGTATCGGGATCGGTGGGAATGCGCACTTCGTGGTCGAAAGCGATCACTTCCACACTGCCTTCACGATCGGCGACATCGACAGAACCCTTGACTTCCGCTCCCGTGTCGTCCTTGAGCCACATATAGGCTGGTATCGGCATACAAATCTCCTTTCAGTGAGACTGAGGTTTTTTATCAATTGTAGTATCAATATAGATTTTTTTTCAGGCGCGGAATGTGACAATGGTCACATTCCGCGTTTTTTTTATTTGCCCTTGGGCATCTGCGAAACGAGGGAGAGATTGATGTCGATACCTTCGATCTGGAAATGCGGCATGACGGACAACCCCACGGAAAAGAAACCGGGATTGTCGAGAATCTCGTCGACCGTCACCTCCGCGGCCTTGAGGGGATGCGTGGCTATGAGTTCCGGACCGGGATCGTTCATTTCGGTCACTAGGCCCGTAATCCAGGCATTGAGTTCATCCTGAAGAACCGTTTTGCTTTTCGTGGAGCCGATATTCTCTCTCTGGATTACCTTGAGATAATGCGCGATACGGGATACGAGAAGAATATAGGGCAGTCTCGAATTTATACGCATGTTTGCTGTGATCGCCGGGTCGTCGTACTCCGACGGCTTCTGGGAGGAATTGGCTGAAAAGAAACAGGCGTAGTCGCGGTTCTTGTAGAACGACAGCGGAATGAAACCCTCCTGCGCGAACTCGAATTCCCTGGTTTCCGGAATGAGGATTTCGGTGGGGATCTTCATCTGTTTGCCTTTACCAACATCGAAAAGATGGATCGGCAGGTCTTCCACCTTGCCGCCGGCTTCGGGTCCGCGGATCTGGACGCACCACCCGTTGTCGATGAAGGAACGGACCATGTTGGTAGCGAACGCAAACGAAGCGTTGCCCCAGAGATATTTGTCATGGTCGTCCCCGGTTACGCTTTCGGCATAGTTGAACTCCTTGACCGGTGTCGTATCCGGGCCGTATGGCAGACGAAGCATGAAACGGGGCAGTGTGAGCCCTACATACCGGGCGTCTTCGGTATTTCGGAACGCGTTCCATTTCAGGAACTCGCTTCTTTCCATGTAATTGTGAAGGTCTTCGATCCTCGTGAGATCCTGCACTTTTTCCTTGTTGAAGAACTGTGCCGACGCGCTGCCGATGAACGGGCAGTGGCAGCTTGAGGCAACTCGGGATACCTGCTGCATGAGCGCCACGTCCGGGGAAGAGGACGTGAATTCGTAGTTGGAGACCATCGCCGCATAAGGCTCGCCCCCGGGAGTATCGTATTCATTTGTATAGACATGCTTGTACAATCCGGCCTGAATGGTTTCCGGAGCATCCTCGAAATCCTCCGCCAGATCATCTTTCGAGATGTCCAGCATGTCGATTTTTATGTTTTTTCTGAAATCGGTCCGGTCGACAAGGAACTTGAGACTTCTCCATGCCGCTTCCATCTTCTGGAAATTGGGATGGTGGAGAATCTGATCGAGCTGCGCGGAGATCTTCCGGTCGATTTCCGCGATCTGATTGTCCAGCACCGCCTTGTCGATCTTGTCCACACTCTGTGAGGATTGAACGAGACTGTCGACGAAAAATGCGAGAGCCGCGCCGATCCTTTCGTTCGCCTTGCTTTCAGCCAGATTCTCGGCGTTTTTGAATCCCGAGATATCGACCTCGTGTTCCGGGACGGCGAGATTCATGGTCTGATAGATATATTCGAGCCCCTGCGCCTCAGCGGCGCTCCGGGCAGCTGAAGATTTTTCCTGCTCAGCGGACATACTCATCACTCCTTGGGGAAAGTTGTTGTTGACGCCGTAATTCTTGACGAGCAAAGCCTGGATGCCATTTACTCATCAGTGAATACCATACCCGATACCTGAAAATGCCGGAAGCCCCGCGCGGGAACGTGCGACCGGCCGAAAGGGACCGAACGCCTCACCCTTTTTTCTCCTCGCCTCCTTCGGATTTTTCAGCGGGAACGATTTTCGACAGCTCCTCCTGCAGGGATTTGACCGCATCCGGATTCTTCACGATTTCCTCGAGTCTCCGCCTGAATTCTCTGTTGTCCAACAAATTGGACTTGAGATCCTTGAGAAGATTGCGTGCAGCCAGAAGACGGCTGAGTTCCGGGACGTTCTTGGCGACGTTTTCGGGTTTGAACGAATCCATGTTCCTGATATTCAGGTCGACGCCGAGTTCTCCCTCACCTGTCAGCTTGTTCTCGACGGTGCAATTCACGTTGAGGTCGAGGCTTTCCATCACCTGCTCGAAATTGTTCTTGTTGATACTGATCTTTTCCCGCTCCACGACGCGTTCGCCCTTGTTTTTCATGGAAAAATCGCCAAGAACGAGCATCTTGAGCGGCAATTCTGTCTTTTTCTTCGCGTCACCCTTTCCCACATCCAGTTTGAGGTTGATTCTGGCAGCAGGTATTTCGTTTTGAAAACTTCCAGCCATAGCACGACCGCCTTTCTGGTGATTGTTGAATCTATTTGCTCAGATTGAATGCTCTACGCGGGTCTATCCTGCTTATCTTACTCAATATTTCGTTCTGTTTTTCTTGAATGGCAGCCTGGATGTTCTGAGGTTTTTGTGCTCTGACCACCTTGTAGGCCGCCGCAAGGGCCGCCCATGCTTCCACCGCGAGATCCGGATCCCACTTTTCAAGCCCGTGCAGGTCGATTTTCCGGTCGAGCGATTCGAGTGCCGAAACCGCGAGATCCGGCTGCCCGGCCCTGAGGAGAAGCGTGCCCACGGTAATCGTCCTTCGAAAATTGTCCCGTTCGTTAGTCGACGAACGCATGCCGTTCTGTATGAGGGCGAGCGCTTCCTCCATCTGCCCGGCGGAGACGAACTGATTTACGTTTCTCCGCTCCTCCACAAGCGGATCCTCTGGAGCGTCCGCGACCGACGATGCGCTCTCCGGTGCGCCCCGCGCTGCACTCACTTCGGTATGAATCCAATCATTAGTCGTTTCGTCGCAAAATGGGGATCCGTCGGAAAAAGAGAGCGACGGCAGCTCCGGAATCCTTTCGAGCAGCATGGCGGTTTCCAGGACCACCGCTTTTCGGACATCCGAGAATTCAGCTCCGAGTTCCCTGCAGGCCGAGGCGACGAACCGCTGCAGATCGAGCCAGCAATGGTTCGCACCGCTCGCGAAGGCGGCTTCCGCTTTTTCCAGAACGGTTTTCCACTCCCTGCCGGCGAGAAGCTTCTGGAAATAGGCGCGTTGCTGCGCATTGGGCGCGGGCAGCTGGGTTTTGCCTCCGTCGGAGGGAGGCGTTTTTTCGAGCACGTCCCAGCGGACCGCTCTCAAACAACGGTACCCCATCGGCCTGGTGTTTTCTTTTTCGATCAGGAACAACGCCGCTTTTCGCACAATCCCCTGGGCCTGTTTCGGAGTGTCCATAGGCTCTGAAACGGCCTGAGCCGATCCGCCGGCCGCCTCCGCTGGAGTCGATTGAGCTTTTGACGCGCTACCGGCTTCCGGCTCTTTCGGAGCCTGATGCTGAGGAGGCGGGGCTTCCACCCTGGGTTTCGGTTTACACAGACGCTCCCACTTTTGGACCTGTGCGAAGAGGGTCGAAGGAAAAGGGGAGCCATCCTTGAATTTTTGTTCGAGAACCGGTTTGAGCTTCGTGAGTCCCGTAAGCATCCGGGAGATATGTTCGTAGTCGGTCTCCGAGGGTTTTTTTTCCTCAAGGAGCGCGGTGAACCGGTCGTTCGCCAGCCATTGAAACGCCATTTGCTTACCCCGGTCGCGGTCGGGATAAAGTGCGTCATAATTCCGCTCGATCAGAACCCCCAGACCGTCCCAGATATCTGAAAAACCTTCCCAGTTTTCCGATCTCAGCAGCGAATAGCTGAAAAACGAAAGAACCCTTATGTCCTTTGATTTCTCTTTAAGAATCCTGACAGAGGTCTTTTCGAGCAATTCGAAATCGATTCCGCCGAGTTTTTCGATCTCGTTCTTCAGTATCTCGAAATCAGCATCATAGGTGACATTGGATCCATAGGGATTTCCGCCCGGAATAGGATCGGTGATGATGGACAGCAGCGTTGAAATAGTGTACTCCTCGAAACGATGATCACGAATTCACGGCATGTAAACGCCTCGCCGAGATACGGAAGCGATGTATCTCCGGTCTGCACCGGTAAGGCATTGCCCATTCCGGTCTCATTCGATAACCTGGATATTATTTAAAGATAATTAAAGCGGATAATGGCGCACTATAATTCTTTATATAGGGCACTGTATTCGAACAATGCTCTCCGGTTCTACCGCAGAGGTCTGAAACCAGCTGCAATTCCATCAGGATTTCTTGAAAACGGGTGTGCTCTCCCCGATCCATAGCACCTGTTGGTTTTACCCTTAAGTGCGTTCCCTGGAACGCCCCAAATATTACCCGTTCTGTATATGGCCGGCTGCCGGAAGACCTTTTTCCGTTGGGCCATCTTGTGAGGAGTTTCCGGCCGCTCACGGATCTTGTAAACTACCGATCCCGGATCCGAATCAACTACTACGGCTAAAAACCGTGGTCTGGCTTGAGCGGGCCAAGCGGTACAATGGAAACAGTGCGAAGCACTG
>CAZGVZ010000129.1:0-8134 GCA_964529145.1 uncultured Fibrobacteraceae bacterium
CAACGCCGTGGTCCCCTTGCTGAAAATCCCATAGGGATCACGTTGTCCTCTCTTACCGAGGCAGGTAATAGGATTGCCGGAGATCATTTCTCCCGGGAAACGATGGGAAAATAGATCTCAGTCTTCAAGTTCTCCTCTGGTGTGTCCTCGGGTGAATTGAGATATATTTCATACATCCATTCCGCCGTTTTAATTTTGTTTTCACCGATGTATGCCATGACTTCCCTGTACGTGTCTTCGAGAGCGGAATAAGGGCCGGCATGCATTGCATAAAGGACTTCACCTCCCGTCACCACCATTTGCCTGATACGCCCCTCTCCGGGATCGTCCTGCTCGATTTGCCAGCCGATATCGACATCGAGATTGTTCATATCCATGTTATGATAGAGTACAAACGGCATTCCAATGGCTTTTATACCTTTGCGACTCATGTATGCCCAAATTTCACCATAACACTCCCCTATCCTGCCGGGAAGCTCCGACCCTGCAGTTGTCAGCCGAATAGAAAGCGAATTCCGGTCCTCGACATTTCTGATTTCCATTGTACCTTCCTCTCTTTGGATGGTAGTCCCTGCGTTCGATTATTCTAATATGCGATCCGCGCGTTGCGGGCAGCGTTGCATTCAGCATGTATGAATCGTCTTCCTGAGGTATAATATACTGTTCATTTGAACAGTATGCAATTTTTTCTTCGAAAATCTTCCGGAATCAATTCTGCCAATTTCCGGAAAACCGGTAAGATCAATTGTCTTGCCATAGGGCTGAGAGCCGTGGAGGACCTTATCTGAACTGCCGAAACGGAGTACCCGAACCTTCTCCGAAGAGTGCATGCCGAAGCCTGACAGTACAGACCGCGATCTCCGGATTACCAAAATCCTACGGTCGTGAGAACCTGGTCAAGTTATCACTTTTAAGAAATCACGCGTGGCGTACGGGAATCCCGGAGAAGCGACCTGCGGTCCGACGAAATCTTCTGCAGATCCCGGGCGGCGGGCTCATCCGAGGGATGATGCCAGACGCCTGCGCTGATGTTGGCGGGAATTACCGTACCAGCGAGATCATCGTGGTTTTCGAGCATTCCGGTGCGACGATTTTCACCAGGACGGTTCCCGATGGAAGCATGCGCACAGGGATGCTGAACCGGTCGGTTCCCGGGTTGAAGGACGCGATTAGCCTGCCCTGAACCGAGAAGAACGTGACGCGGGCGTCCTTTACACCGGTCAAGTCGATCTTGCCCTGAAGACGAGCCATCTCAACTTTCCGCGACCGGTTCGCACCCCGGGCACCGGCCGTTTTCACGGTAATGCCCAGTTTCTCGAAAAGTTTGGCTATTCCGATGTAATCACTCGGATAATACATGATCTTGGCAGGATTGAAACCCGCGGTCCCTACGAGTCCCCCGCCCCATGGGATTCCTGGATCCTGACTTCCGGTATCGGCGGAACTGTCGACCGGAGACTCCAGCGTGAAAGGACCCCAGACAACTTTTCCGGAAGGATCGACCTCACGGACCGTGCTGTTCTTTCCGGAGCGGTTGTCGCCCGGATATGCCTCATGGATGAGGGTATTGCCGTTTTTCATCCGTAGCGCTGTGCTCATCGATTTCGAGAACATGTCGTCCGCCGGAACGTAGGTCCATGCCGCGGCCGCGGGTCCAGACGGCACGCCAGGTGCAAGAAGGAATTTACCGGGTTCGCTGAAAGAGGGCGTCACTTCTATCACCTGCGATGCACCCAGTCTGCTCATGCCGGCGTCGACATTGTTGTGAAAGAAAAGGATGTTACCGGCTCCCCGGTAACCTTCCGGTATCCAGGTCGGAGAATGCAGGCAGTTGACTACATCGTTGGCGTGGCGTTGTTTGAGAATCGCGACGGTAGTGTCCGCGGGGGTGATGACCTCTCTGCCCATCCAGTCGGTAGTAGTGTCCGCGGCGGTATACACCGTATCAAGTTTGTACTCGACAAGATAGTTAGACGGACGTCCCCACCGGTAAAGAAGATCTCCGCCTTTTCCATGGGTTCCGCCCGTATGTCCAGCGGCCTCCGCGGTAGTAGTGCTGTGGTCGATCACGAATACCTCGCTGTGAACGCGCGAGGAAAAGAGGACGAGGTCCCGTTTCGCGTCATAATCGATGCCGTTAAGATGGACCCACTGTCCCACGAAGAGGGGGCCGGTCTTGCCGTTGAAGAGCTCCGGATGCTCCCCTGCCTGAGCCTCGGGGATTACATGATCGAGAATTCTCCATTGCCACACGATCTGGTGATCTCCTCCGCCCGTCCGGTCTGGAACCAGTTCGAAAATTTCCTCGGCTTCAATGGTTCTCGTTCCGCCGATGCCGCTGCCTGAATTGGAGAAAATTGAGGAGTCGATCCCAGCGGCGATCGCATCCGCTTTGGTGACGTTGAGGAAAGAAACACCTATAATATGCCCGTTGGGCATAGGTTTGAAATCGTGATGCATCATCTTTTCCTCGTCCGCATGAGTATAGGTCCAGACGACTGCGCCCGCATGGTCGATCTCGTTGATCGTTCCCTGGAGCGGCTGGGCATTGGCCGAAACACGGATACTGGAAGGCGCCTGGCCGCTTCTCAGGAGATTGCCGTTTTCGAGTAGATAGCAGGAATACCCGTTCTTGCTGTCTGGAAGCGACTTGTGATTCCATGTATGAATCACTTTTCCATCCTTGTCGAATAGATAGGTATAGTTGTTTCCCCATGCGCCGCACAGGATGTAACCGTCCGACAAAGCCCATGCCTGTATTGCCAAGGCAGAGATCAGGAGCGCCGTCGCTTCACGGCAGATTTTCGTTTTCAAGGGATTCCGAACCATCGAGCGCCCTCTTTCAATGAGTGATCCGTTATTCGCAGACATCCGAAAAGCACAGGAACTTCAAATGCGACCTATACCATTCTTCCTTACAATACAATATACGAAATTACAAATCGAAAACGATCCCTCACTTCGGCTCACCGTCAATTATATGATCCAGTCCTGAGCGAGTGTCTTTATGATCGTGTATCGCCTGTTCGCAGCAGCAGGGTTTTCGGAAGCAAAAAACAAGAGACCTGATTTCCGTAGTCGCTCGCGATTCCCGCCGGGAGCGATCCGAATGCCGCCGGACCACTCATGAACGCGCGATCGGCTGCGGAAATCAGGTCCAAAGAAACAACCACATTTCTCTTACACGCCACCTGTTCTCAAGATGTCAGTAGAGGTGGTCATGCAGTCTAAGTATAATATACCTGATTTTCCGAAATTTCAAGCAATAAAGCATGACCCCGACAATAATCCTGTTCTCTGCAGAGAACGGAATCATTATGCCGCCATACTATTTGTCTTTTACAGGTCCTTCACGGCCCGGATGCCTGCCCCTTCGGGAGCGCCGTACGTCATAAGGAAATCGGTTCGATGCAACGGCTTACGGTTTCACCGGACGGCATCTTCACTTTCAACACGAACGCGGCTGCACGCAGCGATTTAGCAGGGATGCTCACCTCGTCGGTGTTCGGAGTCATTGCGGCAATTCTCCTGCCCTGCAGCGAGAATAGCGTGATGTGAGCTCCTTTCACCCGCGTCAGACGTATCCGGCCCGCGGTGCGGATTACCTTCATCCCGGAAACGGATTTGACGGAGACCGGGTGGGCGCCGGTTAGGCCCAGCAGTTTCTGTATTCCGGGATGAGTCCTGTGGTAATGCATGATTTTGGCGGGATTGAGTCCGGTCATACCGGGTGTTCCACCGGCGCCCGGCAGTTCGCCTTTGACTTCAGTATAATAGTTCCACACGATGACGCCTTCGGGCGTGACCTCCCTGATTCTGCTGTTGGTCGTCCTGTCAGGCTCCAGATTGGCGCCCTTGTAATCCTGATACGCCTCGTGCACGATGGTATTCCCGCTCTGAAGGCGGATCGCGCTGCTCATCGATTTCGAGTTCATGCTGTCTGTGGGAGCGTACTTCCAGGTTGGAGCCCGAATGCCGATCCCGAGGTAGAGAGGAATTTCCCGTTCTCGTCCATGGGAGGTTTCACCTGGATGACCTGGGAATTGCCGAGAGAGGTGAACTGGTAATTCTCCATTTTCGCATTGTTGTGGAAAAACATGATGTCGCCTTCACCCGGATACCCTTTGGTAATCCAGGTGGGGCAGTGCAGTGTGGTAATAGTAACCTGGCTGGTCATCCCGTAATTGGAGGCTCTTCCCCACCGGTACAGGATATCGCCGCCTTTTCCATGTACGCCGCCTGTATGTCCCGCGGCTTCCTGGATGGTCGTGCTCCGGTCCAGTACGAATATTTCACTCATGACGCGGGAAGAGAACACGATAAGATTCTTTTCGGGATTGAAATCGATACCGTTGAGATGAACCCACTGCCCCCCGAAAAACGGTCCGAGCCCTCCGCTGAAAAGCTCGGGGTGGGAAGACGCCTGCTCTTTCGGGACGACATGGTCGAGAATATGCCATTCCCACACGATTTGGTTCGAACTCTTGTCGAGTTCGAAAATCATCTCCGATTCCATCGCTCTTGCACCCATCATCATCCCCCCTTTGAAGAGGGATTTGTCGATTCCCTTCTTGATCGCGGTCCCCGAATCGACGGTTTCGAACGCGACACACAGGAGATTGCCGTTTGGAAGCTCTTTGAAATCGTGATGCATCATCCGGTCGATATTCGCCAGTGTATACGTCCAGACGCTATTGCCGTCGCGATCCACCTCGGTGAGAACACCCTGCCGCGGGGCCGCATTGCCGGAAACCGTGATGTTCGGGGGAGCTATCGCGCTCCGCAGCAGATTTCCACCGTTCGAAATGTAGCAGGAGTACCCGTTTCCATCATCCGGAAGCTGGCTGTGATCCCATGAGTGCGCCACAGTGCCGGTGCTGTCCAGAAGAACGGTGATTTTTCCGCCCTGTGCGCCAAAAAGCAGGAATCCCTCGAAAGCGGAAACTTCATTGAGCCATCCTGCGGAACTGAGTGCCATTATCACCAGGCAAACGATCTTGTAAATCCGTACCATTATTCCTCCCAATATGTTGATTGACGAATCGGTTTCAGGTATATTGCCAGTCAACTACCACTACCAGAGGTGGTGGCTTGTTTGAAGCGGGTAAAATCCGCTAGAAACAAGAAGAGCGTCGTACGTCCTCAATAGCCGCCTTACTCCAATGGCGGAGCCGGCGGCTCCTCGTGCGCAATCCCCGGAAGTGTTGGTCGCATACGCCAGTAAGTAATGAAGCCTCTGATCCGGCACTCTTTTCAGGCCGGTCCTCATGTATACGTCGGAGTGCATTCCGGCGGATACCGGATGCCATATCCCGTCCCCGGTCACTTTGCCACTTCCGGGAATGCTGACCCCGGGGTGCCTCTCCCCCTTGCAGGACAATAACTTGCCAGGATGATTCCTTTACGCGATCCGCCTCGCGGAACCGGCATACGCTGCAGGAATTGTGTGGAATCCGCGATGAGTCTTTTCGTACCTGAAATCGTCCGAACAGGATGTAAAATACTTCCCAAAGCCGCTCGATGCATCTTTTTTTCGATCCGAGCTTTCGTGAATCCGCTTCCATGAGCTCACTGCATGAAACAGGCGCACCGGTGCAAGTTGTCCGAAGCCACCGGAAGAAGTTCAGGATTGGAACGGGCGCACTCTTCTCCGGCATGCGGACACCGATGCGCGAAACCGCATCCGTCCAGCCTTGATTCCGAAGGTTCCCGCGGCACGATTCGTTCAAAAAACGGGGTTGACGGAAATTGCACGGGAATTTCGGGAACAGCGTCAAGCAGCTCCCGCGTATATGGGTGGCGGGGGCGCGAAAAGAGCGCGTCCGAAGGGCCGCGCTCTACGATACGGCCGCAGTACATGACCATGATCGAACTGGAGATGAACCTTACCACCGACAAGTCATGTGATATGAACAGTATGGAAAAATGCAACCGTTCTTGCAGTTCATGAAAAAGATTGAGGATCTGAGCCGCGATCGATACATCGAGTGAAGAGACCGGTTCGTCTGCAATGATCAATTCAGGACCCGGCGCGAGCGCCCGGGCTATTGCTATCCGCTGACGTTGCCCCCCGGAAAATTCATGGGGAAATTTTTTCATCATGACAGGATCGATCCCTACCTGTTCCAGAAGCGCGGCCACTTCAGCGGCCGCCCTTCCCTGGCGGACGCCGGTCTTGCCGGTCGAAATCGCCTCCGCGATCGCATCGTACACGGTCATCCGGGGATTGAGCGAGGCGAATGGGTTCTGGAAAATCATCTGAAAGCTTCGCCTTCTACTCCTGAGAATATTCCGGGGCAGTAGCGACAGATCCTCTCCCCGGAGAAACACCTTGCCGGAATCGACCGGCTGAAACATTGCCAGCGCTCTTCCGAGTGTGGTTTTCCCGCACCCCGACTCTCCGACAAGGCCTACGGTTTCACCCTTGTGGAGAGAGAACGACACTCTGTCCACAGCCTTGATCCGTTCGAGCGATCCGGATACGCGGGTGTTCCCGCTCCGCAACGGAAATGATACCGTCACGTCCCTGCATTCAAGGACAGGATTCATTTCCTCCATACTGCCTCACCTTTCGCGGCGCGGACGCATGCGGTGGAGTGATCGCGATCGAGCGGCTTGAGAAGCGGGGTCGCGGCTTCGCATTCGGCCAAGGCAAAGCCGCAGCGCGGAAAAAAAGGACACCCTTTGGGATCGGCCGCAGGATCCGGAGGCGAGCCGGGAATCGAAAAAAGGGTTTCGCGGGAACCGCCGAGCCTGGGTACGCTCCTGATGAGAGCCGCAGTGTAGGGGTGAGCGGTTGAAGTGAAAAGTTTTTCCACGGGTCCCGACTCCACAATCATTCCCGCGTACATCACCAGAACACGGTCGCAAAATCCGGACACTATGCCGAGATTGTGTGTGATGAAAAGGATCGAGACGCCATGCCGGTCGCGAATGGTTTTCATTAGCGCGAGAATCCTGGCCTGGACTGTCACGTCGAGCGCTGTGGTCGGCTCATCGGCCAGAATCACGGCGGGACGCATCAGTAGCGACATAGCTATCATCGCACGCTGAAGCATTCCGCCCGAGAACTCATGCGGCCATGAACGGATGCGACGGCCGGACATCGGTATCCCGGTCTCCTCGAGCGCCGCGGTCGCTGCCGCGAGGGCTTCTCCGCGCTTCATCGAACGGTGGTGCATGAGGGATTCGATCATCTGGTCCGATAACCGCATATAGGGATTGAATGCCGCTGACGGATCCTGGAAAATCATACAGATCCTGTTTCCCCTGATTGCGTCGATCCTGTTTTCGCTGCAGGTGAGCAACTCCTCATCCTCGAACCGGACCGAGCCATGGATCGATGCGGGAGGCCTGCGGAGCAGGCGCAGAATTGAATGAGTCAGCACTGTCTTTCCGGATCCCGATTCCCCTACGATGCCAAGGATTTCACCCCTGTTCAGGTGTAAGGAAACGGATCGTACCGCGTGAACAACGGAGCCGCGCATGATGAAATCGGTGCGAAGGTTTTCGACCGAAAGCGTCATACCGGAACTCCCGAAAAGCGAATCAGCCGGAAGTTCCCTCCGGCCGTGGTCCTTCTTCTCTTCTGAATCATCGAGTATTCATACGCGGATCGAAGGCGTCGCGTAGCCCATCGCCAATGAAATTGAGACTGAAAAGCGTCGCGGAGAGCAGGGCGCCCGGGTATATAAGCAGCCAAGGATACTCCTCCATCGATTCGGCGCCCTCCCGGATCAGTATTCCCCATGAACTCGCCGGAGGCTGAATTCCCAGCCCTAAAAAGCTCAGAAACGCCTCGAGCAGCATTACCGACGGTACGGTGAGCGTCGCGTAAACGATCACCGGTCCTGCCACGTTCGGTAACAGGTGCCGGAACAGAATCCTTCGACGGGTAAGTCCGAGCCCGGTCGCAGCCTCGATGAATTCCCGTTTCCGGAGCGCCAGTACCTGGCCTCTCACGATCCGCGCCATGGTCAGCCATTCGACCGCGCCTATGGCCGCGAAGAGCAGCAGCAGGCTCCGATCGAAAAAGACCATGAGAATGATGACGAAAATGGTGAAAGGAAACGCGTACAGGATATCTACGAAACGCATCATGAATGCATCGGTCTTTCCTCCTGTCCATCCCGCG
>CAZGVZ010000129.1:8144-9398 GCA_964529145.1 uncultured Fibrobacteraceae bacterium
ACCGACACGATGGTCGCACACAACCCGACCGAAAAGGAAACCCTTCCCCCGTAGAGTATCCTGGTGTATAGATCCCGGCCGAGAATATCGGTTCCGAGCCAGTGTGCCCCGCCTGAGAACGACGCGCCGAGTGCGAGATTCTGGGCATCGTACGGGTATGGCGCGATCCAGGGCGCCGCGATCGAGAGAGTGACCATGGCGGCGAGAAAAACGCACCCTCCAAGGGCGACCCTGTTCCTCGTGAACCGGCGCATTCCGCTGCGCAACAGGGAATCTCCGGCGACAGCCGGTGCGCAAGGCACGGGAGACCCGCTCACCGGAAGCTCCGCAGCCTGGGATCGAGTGCGGCGAGTGCGATGTCCACAAGCATGTTGAAGGTCATGATCAATACCGCGTAGAAAATCACTGTTCCCATGATCATGGTGTAATCGCGGTTGAAAGCCGCAGTGATGAAAAAACGGCCAAGTCCTGGAACCGAAAAAATGGTCTCGACCACAAACGAGCCGGTCACGATTCCGGCCGCTGCAGGTCCCAGATAGGACACCACCGGGAGGAGCGCTCCCCGCAGCGCATGACGGAAAAGAACCCTGCGCTCGCCCAGACCCTTGGCCCGGGCGGTCCTGATGAAATCCTGAACGAGTATTTCGAGCATGCTTCCGCGCATCAGCCGGGCGATATAGGCCAGGTATACAAGAGCCAGAGTCACCGAAGGGAGTATCCGGTGAAACGGTTCCGACCATCCCGCGACCGGGAGCCACTCAAGAGTGCAGCCGAACAGTAACACGAGAAGCGGACCGAGCACGAATGCCGGAACGCAGATTCCCGCCATGCTAACCGACATGAGAAGGTGATCCACCACGGAGCCGTGGCGTGAAGCGGCCGCCATTCCCGCTGCGGCGCCGAGAAGAAGGGCGATCGACAGAGCGTAGCATCCGAGTTCAAAGGAAACTGGGAAAGCTTCTGCGATCAGGCCCGAAACGGTGCGGCCGGGATATTTGAAAGAGGGTCCGAGGTCGCCGCGGAGCACCGAACCGAGATACCGCACGTACTGCACCGGAAGGGGTTTGTCGAGACCGTAGTGGGCCTCGAGTTCTCTGAGAACCTGCGGTGCCACGTTTTTTTCCGAGCTGAACGGACCTCCGGGAGCGAGTCTGACGAGAAAAAAGGTTGCGCTGAAAATGACCAGGAGCGACAGCGGCATTTCGATACAGACGCGACGAAGAAGAAATCTGATCATGACCGTATCGTGCCGAT
>CAZGVZ010000130.1:0-9314 GCA_964529145.1 uncultured Fibrobacteraceae bacterium
CGGATCAGGTGCCGAATAAAACCGGACTGGGGTGCCGAATACGCCGGAATATGCACCAACTTTTCCTTCCGGCCGAGTGCTCAATACTTCCCGTTCTCCCCCACAATTTCGCGACTCATTTGTTTCATCCCCCATTTGGAAAATTTTTTTATTAATTGAATCTCTTCTTTTCGAGTTGAGGCACTCTGATGCCGATAGATTGCCTGAAATCGAAATATTTTACGAACTGGCTTCCAGGAAATTTCAGACGGCAATTCTGGAAATTTCCTTTATGGGTGTTGGTTTATCTTGAAAACCGTTGTATGTTTGCTCAAAATATTTGAGTTTTTATGAAACAATGATGCAGAGAGGCCCATTTGTCGTTTCTTTTTTGCAGCTTCAGTGAGGTTTCCGTGACTCTTATCTCCTATCTTTCTATCATGTTACAGACGGTTTTTTAACCAATCAAAACAGCTCAATTCATGAATGCCGTTGTTTATCGTTTTTAAAAGATCTTCCCCCCTGCTCAGTGCTTATCAGACGTTTTCCCCCACAATTTCGTGACTCATTTGAAACACTTTTATAGCAGTTGTTCATTGGTACACGGTCGTACTGTCGTACAGAATACATTTCTCGAGGACAGCAAAAATGATCAGTAATCACCGGTTTGAAAACCTCGGCCGTGACAAAAAAAGTCAAGAACGCCGGCGAAAGTATTTTCTATATTGGTCATGTATGCATCTTCATCCAAAAAAGGAGCATGTATGACCGGTTCAACGACGATTTATGAAATAGGTTCAATCGAAAGATCGAACGACGGTTTTTCGATCTGTATTTCGAAGGAATACAGGGACGGACTCATCGAACTTGATAAATTCAGTCATGCGATAATCGTCTGGTGGTGCAGTTTCGTCGACAAACCGCAGTACCGGAAAATTTGCACCATGAATAAACCATACAAAAAGGGTCCCGACATCATCGGCGTCTTTGCAACACGGTCGCCCGTACGGCCTAATCCGATCGCGATCAGTACGGTTCAGATCATAGGCATTGAACAGGCAAAAGGAATTGTCCGCGTTCCGTATATTGATGCGGAACCGGGTACGCCGGTGCTGGACATCAAGCCTTATCATCCGTCCGAAGACCGCATCAAAAATATCGACATGCCCCGGTGGTGTTCGCACTGGCCGATGTGGAACGAGGAGTCCGAGGATTTTAACTGGGAAGAAGAGTTCAATTTTCCGAACGCATAGCTTATTTTACTAAAACCTGAATCGGACGATTCCTTTACGAGATCTGCTTCGCGGACAGCAGCATAACGGGATCATAGCCGTATCACCGGATCGATATGCCCTTCGCGTCTACAAACCCGTTCCGTTCGCTATGCTGCGATCCCTTACTAAGTTAATCGTCCGATTAAGGTAAAAGTACGATTCGTTTTTTTACCGAAAAATATCTAATGAAAAACAGGGATGCCATTTGCGGGGCCCTCGACCTCATCGAAGAAAATCTGAAACGGGAAATGACGGTTGAGGAGATCGCGACGAAGTTCAATTTTTCTTTGTTCTATTTCAGCAGACTCTTCAAGGGAATTACCGGCTATTCTCCGAAGGAGTACCTGCTTAAAAGAAAATTGAGCGAGGCCGCTCGGGATATCGTCGCAACAAGGAAAAGGATAATCGATATCGCCTTTGAATACGGGTTCGGGACCCCCGAATCATTTTCCAGGGCTTTCATGCGACTGTTCGGCGTCAACCCTTCCGAATTCAGAAAAACGAAATCGCTCGATGCCGGCCGCCTCTTCTCTCTGATGTCCATACATGAGGTCAAACGAAAAAGGGCGAATCGCACGGCAAATCCGGTGATCGTCAAACTTGGACCCGTTCATCTGATCGGCCTGCAGTTTTATTGCGATATGGACAACACAAAGGACCTGTCCGCCCAGTGGGATCTTCTCATGTCCAATATTCACCGTATTGAAAACAGGATACAACCTGAAAAATACTATCAGGTTCAATACTGGTTTCCCGATCAGGATACCCGTAGATCCATCTTTTTTTTCCTGGCCGCGGAGACAAAAAACCTCGATGCCATTCCGATGCAGTTCACGGGAAAAATTCTGCCGGAACTCTATTATGTCAAATTTATCCACAAGGGTCTTGCACGAGATGTCGGCAACACCTACCGGTTCATCTACGAGGAGTGGCTTCCGGAAACGGAATACCGGCTGCCATATCTCTTCAACTTCGAATATTATGGCGACGCATGCACAGGGCCATACGACGAAGAATCGGAGAGTGAGATCTACATTCCCGTCGATAGGCGGGATTGACGGCGAAACAGGGTAAAACCGTACCGGTACAGTTATCCGTCGCGGTCGGAGTAACGGTGACCTCCACTCCGCACTCGACGGCTGATGCCGGAAAGATTCTACAAAGAAACCAGGTCCTTATAAAAATGACGAGCCCTTTTCATGGCGCTATGTCGTAGGCATTGACTCGGTCATATTTTTTTCAACACCGATATCGAGGCTTAAGGGTGGATCATTTACAAATATCGTGTAAAAAAAAAGAATCGGCAGTTTCCGGCAAGCGAATTATTCAATGGAAACCCAGAGTCCGGAGGTATTCAATGCCCGGAAGATGAATGCAAATAAAACAACCCCGTCCCCCAATTCCGTTCTCTCAGGGAAACGCATGCTCCGCCCATTTCGCCATACCTTCCGGATGCCATTCGATCGACCGGCCGAAAAGACCGCAGTACCTTCCGTATATTTCATTCTCCTGTTTGTCCCCGCCCGACCCATCGAACTCGACGAGGATGATTCTTTTGTCCCTGTGAATGGCCTGTTTGAGAAGGTACATCACTTCGAAATCGTCGTCCGGAAGACCGTACCCAATGAATATGACGTTTTTTGCACTTCTCAACTCTTTCGAAGCCAGGTGCCATACATGGGCGATGAAAGGATTCTGGTAGCTTTTCTGAAAAGTGGGAGTGATCAGGACCGGTTGATAGAAATAGCTGCAGAGCGGGCAACCCGAGTGCTCGTGCCTCGCTTTTTCGGTTCTCGCAAAAAACGCATGATAAAAATACCGTTCGATATCATAATGCTCCTCGAACGAGATGAGGTTTCTGCACGATGCGCAAAATGCCCAGTGTGTAGAGCCGTGGAGCTTCAGCAGCGGAATATTGTCCTGAAAAATGAAGCGGTCGAACGACCTTTCACCTTCATGGTCCTGTATCACTCCCCGATTGGTAGCCTTTTCGGGAAGGTTGTCGTAATTGGTGGTGATGATCGCGGGAGGCGTTCCGCTTCTCTTCAGGACGCCCTCGATCACTTTCCGCAACAAGTCGGTCCGCATCGCGGCCGTACTATTGATAATTGCATGGCATATCGCGAACTCGAACAGGTGCCGGATTTCCTTCAACTCACGGCCGCCCCTGTTCCCGAGGGGTTCGTCACGACTTATCGCAGTGTCGATGAGCGTCAGCATGCGTGTGAGGGGCAGTCCGGAAACCGCCCCGGTATCGTCAGGGGAAAGGAAAAATACTTCGTCGAGAAATCGAGAGAGCCTGAATTTCACGCTGCCGGAATAGCGGTTCTCCTCCATTCCGTAAAAATAGGAAAGGATTTCATTCGTAAGCAGGCCCCCGCACGCCTTGCTGGAGCCCGCGCCGAGAAAAAGAACCGTCCTGCCGCCGTTCATGGCTCTTCCCCATCCGCCGTCATGGTCGATTCAAATAGTTCATAAGGCTGGCCTCGATCCTCTTTAACTGTATGGAGGCCTCGCGATCGTGAGGTCCCGGTTTACCTGTATCTTTTTGCCTGAGCCAGAAATAGGTTTCATTTTTCGCTTTTATCAGTTTACCGGAAATTCCTTCGCCGAAAAAACACGCTTTTCTCTCTCTATCGAGACAACCCGCATCCCTGAATCCGCAGCCGCACGGACCGGTTTTCAAGGGACACAACTCCATATAACCGTATCCCGGCCTCTCCTCCGTTTCTCTTTTCAAGCTGCTAAAAACCTCTATTGGTATTTTGTCGAGAAATGAATCGACTTTTTCACCGGAATTTTCCGTATCGGTACTTTTTTCACCCAGAACGGATTTCTGACTGCATTCAATCATATCAAGAGTCGAAGAAATCATTCCAAGAAACAGGCCGGACTCGATGATCCGGGAATGGTCACCATCTTCGTGAAGAGCAGCCAGGTTGCCTTCTTCACCTGCGAGTCGGCATACCGCCTCCAAGCGTTCACCGTATGAAGACCGGTCGTCTTTCAAACTCCTGAGCATCAAAAGATTGAGCGGTCGTATGCAATGAGTACCCTTGATGGTACGGTTAAGCCTGATTGCCGCCCTGTAAAGCGCACCGATATGGAGAAGAAAACAGTCGTGGATTGTCCCGCTCTCCTCACCGTACGCTCCTTGCCGCATATTCGATGAATCCATTCGATGAAGTGTCAGAATGCATTCATAAATGACGTGAATACAACACCACTGCCCGAAGGGCAGCGCCTCGATCTCATAGTCGGGATCCGACAGCAGAGTTCCGCTTTCCCGCTTTCGTTCAATAAGTCCGTCAATGATCCCGGTGAATTCCCGTTCCATATTCTCCATGGACTCCGTGGTGAAAGTAGCGGTATTCCGATCGAACATTCTTTCGACTTTGATCATCAGCTCCACCAGCGATCGACCGGTTTTCCCAGAAACCGGCATGTTTCCCGATGCCCGGTCCACGCATCGCCCCGCTTCGGTCGCATATATCTCCGCCCTCTCCACCAGATCTATTCCATTCGCGTTTGATGCCACCTCCGCCATGGAAGGAATACCGGACCGGTTTCGATGCGCGACCAGGTACAGATACGCAATTGTCAGGAGAACCGCACTCCACCAGTGCGCATTGCCGGAACCCGGGCCGTTACCTTCCCTCAAGAGTCGCTTTGCACAGTCGAATGCCGAAAGGAAAAGACCGGAAATATCATCCGATGAGACTATTCCATTCAGTATTCCTGTTTCAAAATCGTGTTCCACTTCCCTGATTCTCGCCACGGCGATCTGCAGCTTTCGAAAGAGAATCTTTTTATGGACCGGTTTCGCCGGCATCTCCTTCAATTTCATCAGTTCCCTGTCTATCATTCTCTCCGCCGCATATAGATTTCCAATGTACATATTATAGGTGACAAGAAGCCGCGAAAGCCGGAGGCGATCCGCCTCACTTTTCGGAGAGACCCTGCAAAGGTATTCCAATGCCGTATCCGGATGCCCGAGAGTGAAATGCATTCCGGCAAGTTCGAAGAACACCACGTTTCGCAATCCGGTTTCCGGCGACTCGGAGCTGCAGATATCATGTTCAAGGCTCGCTAGGACTCTCAGCGCCTCGAGGCAGTCTCCTTTCGACTCAAGCGCTCTAGCGTAAAGAAGCTTCAGTTCGGCCGTGTCGTTCCCTTCCTTTTCATCGATAACGTACTCGCAAACCCTTATCGCCTTGTCGAAATGCATAAGCAGCAACAGGGCGCGTACGTACATGACGAAGAGACCTCTGTCCGGCAGCACCGTATCCGCATGGCTCCTGGACAAGTACGCGGTAAAAATCAGATCTCCCATGAAGACGTTTCTCTCGGCGTTTCTTTCGGCATTCAGGTGACGGAATCTCCTGTACACCCATACTGCGGCAGACAGGTCGTTTCCTTTACAATACATTTCCACCTGCCGGAGCCGGATTGCGCGCTTGTGGCTTTCGGTGGCCGGCTGGTTGAGGAGACCGTTTTCAAGCCGCATTGACCCGAAGCGGTAAACCTTCCTTCGAACAGCTTCGTCGAACGCGGTTTCGAACATTTCCCTGAAATGCCGGCGAACGATTCCGGGCATTTCCATCCGCGTCATCGAGTTCAGGGGCCTGGAGTCGAGACGGATGAGCATCGGACATCCGTGATCGAGCAGATAACCCACCACCTTCTTCACGGAGGTCGTCTTCAGGTGAGATTTTTCCAGACATGAAAAGATGAATTCGACATCCGCGACCTGCCATGGTCCATCGAACACGGAAGCCACCTTGAGCACGAGTCCCCTCTCCATCCATTCCTCGTTCAATTCAAACAGGACGTCGTTGATGATCAGGTGAAAATTCCTTGTATCCGCATAGGCCGCAGGAGTGTCCGGTCTGAGAATTTTTCTGATCAGTTCTTCCTGGCCTGATCGCGACAGGCAATCGATTATAAAACAGATCAATCGCGAATGATAATGGAAGTGGTTGGAGAGCCTTTCGAACACCACGCGGTGAGCTGCGAAATACCCCGGACCACCGGGGCCGGATTGCGAAACATACGAGGCGATATCCTTACCGAAAGTGAGCATGTCCCGTTCCTGAGGACAATAAATGATCCGGCTCTTTCTCTCTCCGGCATCGATTCCGATACTATCCGCGAGATCTCGGAACTGATCCTCCAGGGTAACCGAGACCGTCCGGCAAACGCACAGAACACTGGCGCTCCCGCATTCCTCCATTATACGTCTGAACAGCGCCATCAACACACGTGCCGCGAGCATCTTTCCGTGCGGGAAACAATCCGTTGAATCACCGGCCGTTTTCACGCCCGGAATGGAGTAAACCGATTCAAAATTATCGTAAATCAATAGCACCTTTTTATCAAGACTACACAATCGCCGGCAGGCGATCTCGGCCAGGATTTCCAGATCGCAATTTCCAGCCGACCAGATCTCTTCCAGCCTTCTCCCGCAGAATCCCGCGGGGCACTCACGATCTTTACCCGTCTGAATGAACCCGAAACCCGAAAGAAAGGAATCGATATGCTCCAGGATTCCCTCGACGGTCGTCAGGTCATCGAGCTCATGCCACACCGCATACCCTTCCATCCTGAAAATATTCATCATGTACGTGGCTACATATGTTTTCCCCGTTCCGCTCGTTCCACCAAGAAACGTTACCCCCTTCGCCTTGACGCTGTCATATACCAGTTTTAAAGTAACTGCATTTCCCGCGAATTCGGGGGCTCTCGGATCCGGCCGGTTCATCTGATGATGCTCCTCGCTCCCCCACAGCGGGTACCATCCGCCGAAATCTCCCCATATAAGAGGATTCGAGCTCATGGGCGATCCGAAATGGAAATGCAGGTGCGTCTCCGCGATCTGCTTCCAGTAATGATGGAATATTCCAAATTTCGATCCGGCCAGATCGTCGATCCATCCGGAAAACCGCGCTTGCTCCTTCTTCGAAACGGGGGACTCCTCAATACGCGATGATATATAGGTAAAGAACATCGTACCCCCGACATCCCGGAGATATTCGAGCGTTCCCGTTGATTTCCCACAATCACTTACAAGGGTAACCAGTACGCACGCATCGTATCTTGTCAGAAAATCGCGATCGATGTTTCCGCTGATCCAATCGAGAAAACGTCCGGTCCTTCCGGGATCATCCCGCATGCAGTCGACCACACAAAGAATCTTGTTTCTTCGTCCCGGGACAACGATTCCGCCTTCATTCGAGATAACCGCGGAGAGAGGAATGCAACGGACAGTTCTCCGGAAACTCCGACGCTTTCGGGTCGCTGTATTTTTTGAGAGATGATCCTGAACCGGAACCAGGATCTTTTGAAAATCGGACAACGACAGGTGAATCGACGTCACATCGATGTCCGATTTTCGGAAATCTCCTGATCTGCCGATCTTTCCTATTGTTCGATATAGAAGCTCACCCAGTCGCTCCCGCGAAAAGAACCGGCTTCGGCTGAATGAAAAACGGATGAACTCGAGCAGACGCAGCCTGTCGTTCTCGTCCGTAATTCGGTTCATAAAAAGCCATTCTCTCAATGTCGACCTCGTGAACGAGTCGTTGACTTCACATATTTCCTGCATCAGAATGTAAGCGCGATCGGAAAATTCACCGGAATCCGTTTTTTTCCTTATCATGCCGCCGCGTTCCATATCGGGGATATTCACCCCTATATAGTCGCTGGTCGAGGAATCGAATTTTACACTGATAATACTGGAACTCTCTTCTGTCCGTTTCCTGACCACGTTCGCGAGCAGAATCTCGACCTGATGTTTTCTCCGTCCGCCGCAACGGAGTGAACATTTCATTTCCTCCCGGAAAGGGTGTGTTCCGTAGGTGCGAAACGCCATTCCGGTCCGGCTTATATCGAGCAGATCGGCCCTGCAACCGGCATCGGCCCCGTTTTTTCTTTGAACAAGCATCGAACAATTGACACCGGGTGAATACCTGTTTCTGTCGATTCTTATGGATGAGACCGCGTCCATAAGGCACCTCTTCCTGAAAATTGAACAAGGGTCGCCGAATGCTCAGGGGTTATCATGAAAGGTCGTGTATCGCGCAACGATCTTTCCAATTTTGCGACATACATGGCAAACAGTTTTATGCCGCAGAAAAACCCGTATACTTCGAAATGGCATCGAGCGGATGTTTCGCAACATTCTCCTTGGCATCGCCTGCATACTCGGAATCAACTACCACGGCCAAAAGCCGTGGTCCGACTTGAGCGGGCTCTGACCGCGAAAAACGGGCGGGCGTCCCACGCCCGAGGTTGCTGTCCTGCCCCACGGCCACCGGGCCGTGGTCTCCCCGTGAAATCCCCTGAGAGAATCCACAATGTTTCTTAACGAGGCAGGTAATCAACTACCACGGCCAAAAGCCGTGGTCCGGCTTGAGCGGGCTCTGTCCGCGAAAGACGGGCGGGCGTCCCACGCCCGAGGTTGCTGTCCTGCCCCACGGCCACCAGGCCGTGGTCTCCTCGTGAAGACCCCTGAGGGAATCCACAATGATTCTTAACGAGGCAGGAAATCGAACCGGTCGCTCTGACGAAAGAAGCCAAACTTGGGGTACTGACATTGGCTCGGCAGGTTGAATTGGTATTTTGAATGCCAGATTACTCCTACAAACGACATCGGAGTGGACCGGTATCCGATACTTTTCGAGTTGTTCGAAATTATACCGGTAGATCCCGATAAAGTCAATGCTTTTTTCCCGAAAAGAGTTCCGGGATACACTGTTCAAAGCATTGCAGTTGGGAGTGAGGACGCCGCAGCACATGGACTATGCAGCCCGCCGGAGCAGAAACTGGAATGCCGGGGGGTGCCTCGATTTATGCACCGGGAGAAGGTCAATTGCACGAACTCGCAAGCTCGCTCTTTCGAAAGGGTGAAAAAATCTCGGATCCGATCCTTGCGACTCCTGCTTTTCATCCCTCGACCGGTATACCCTTCGGGTCAAAAATAGAAGACTATTCCGGGGCTTATCTCGAAACCCAGGAACTCGAATGTATCCGGGTAGGAGATCGCCGGTCCGGAAAGCTCGA
>CAZGVZ010000131.1:0-4930 GCA_964529145.1 uncultured Fibrobacteraceae bacterium
AAATCAATTTATCTTTTTTTAAGAGGATAAAAAGTGCTCCATTTGTCCGACCTCGGCAATACAATCAGAATGCTCCGTCTAAGGCGCGGACTCTCCCAGGCGGCGCTCGGAAAGCGCTGCAACGTTTCTCAAAAGGAAATTTCTCATTACGAGACGAATTACCGCAGGCCGCCCGCGGACATAATGCCGATGCTCGCCGAGGCCCTCGGCACCACCATCGACACGCTCTACGGGGCTGAAATCGACGCGGGCCGGAGTCACGGCGGTGAACTGAGAAAGACGACCATCTGGCTGATCGCCGAAAAACTGGAAAAACTTGACGAGCCCGAGAGACTCGAGGTCCTCGGCCTCATCGACCGAATCCTTACCGGGAAAAATCCTGACCACGACCGGGTCGAAGGAAGAACGTAAAGGCGACCCCGAAAGACCACTCTCTTGCCGGCGCCTGGCGAAAGATACGGCCGAAGGGAGCGCAGCGGGATTTTCCGTTCTATTAAATCCCGTACCGGCCGTCACTGGTCGGGAACCGTGCATCTGGTAGTCAGGCCACCCCACGATAAATGTTATATATTTGTTAATATCTGAATGATGCACCGGGAGCGGGGCGAACATCCGCCTGCCTTCGGAAAGGATCGCCGCGCTCCATCATTACCCGTTCACGCGCAGGATCAACCTCTTGGAGGAGGCCGCATGAAACTGTCACGAATCATTCCGTTATCGGTCATCGTTACGGCTACGTCGCTCTATGCGATCAAGCCCAATCCGCTCGTCTCCAGGTTCAAGCCCATCTACTCATCATTCTCCGGTTCACCGGCAGCACTGGTAAACGGAAAATTCGGAGAGACGGCCTGGGTGATCAAAGACAGTTCCTGGGTCGCCATAAAGCTTGAACAGGGGTTTTCCAGAGTGTTCTTCGCCTGGAACGCGACCAATTACATGTGGTCCGACAGTCTCGCCAGTCCCGGAGAATGCACTGAAGGTCTGCCGGTTCCTGAAAGTTACCTGCTGCTCCTTTCCGGCAACTCCACTAACGGGATAGACGGGACCTGGAAAACCGCCGACTCGGTGACTTCGAACAGTGTGGCGGCCCGAGGCCATACGATCGATTTCACGGGATTCTCCTGGATCAAGATGCTGGTGATCTCGGGAAGCGGCAAGATCGACGAAATAGAAGTGTACGACATGAGCGGCGGCGGGAACGATACCTGGCTTTTCGCTGGCACCGAGATCACGGCGGATGCATTCAAGAATCCGGTTCCTTTCAAGCACTTCGGCGGTTTCGTAGCGGAATACGTCAAGGATTTCAGCCCCGGGGCGACTCCGGCCATCATCCGTGGAGGGATAAGGTGCATACGGTCCGAAGGTCTTGCCGCTGATATAGGCGATTATCTGAAGATGGCGGGGAGTGTCGGCTGCCTCGCCATCGAAGTCGGTCTCAACGACGCCCGCGGTGGAAGTGCCGACAATGTCAAGTCATTCTCCGCCAGTCTCCAGCGCTGCATAGATGTATGTAAAACCAACAAAGTCCGGCCGATAATCGCACGCATCCCGGCCACGGATCCCGAAAAAGCCTCATGGCAGGTCAACGAGGCTTACCTGAAGGCAGTCGACGAACTGACCGCGAAAAACGGCCTCACTCCCGGTCCGGACCTGTACTCCTGGTTTATTCAGCATCCCGAGGAGCTTAAAGACGACGGTATCCACCCTTCATCGAGAGGATGCGCCAGCATTCAGCGCTTGTGGGCCGAGGCCGTGTACAAGCTCTACGACGAGCGGGAAACTAAGGAATCTCCGAAACCCAGATGACGACCGGACAGATGGCCCGGCGGAGCGCGCCGGAACGGCTTGGTACCTAACGGGACGCGCCGGGGCGTCAGAAACACGAATCGGACAGCAAGGAAGGATAATTACCGGTAAAGGACATCCTCGCGGGACCGGTCATGTATACGGGGTCGTTCGTCTCCCCGCTCCATTCGACCAGCAGATCCCCGCCCGGCAGGTGCACGGTCACCTTAAGGCCGTGCAGGCGGTTGACGATACCCGCCACCACGGCCGCGCAGGCTCCGGTGCCGCATGCCTGAGTTTCACCGCAGCCTCTTTCCCAGACCCGCATCCGGATTTCGGAATCTGAGAGAACTCTGACGAATTCGACATTCGTTCTGCGGGGAAAAACCGGGTGGGTTTCGATGCGCGGGCCCCAGGAGTGCACCAGTTCGTCGGTGAGCGAATCGGTATAAACCACCGCATGAGGGTTTCCCATCGACACCCCGCTGATCCTGAATTCCGTGCCGTCGATTTCAAGCGGTTCCATCTGACAGCGCTCCCGCGCACAGATCATCGGTATCTCCCCCGGCTCCAGCCGGGGAGGACCCATGTCGACACGCACCATCCCGTCCCCGATCAGTTCCGCGCCAATAATTCCCGCCGCGGTTTCGATAGCCAGTTCCCGCGAACCGCTCAGGGACAGTTTATTGATATAATAGACGCAGCACCTGATCCCGTTGCCGCACATCTCCGCTTCACTTCCGTCGCTGTTGAAGATCCTCATCGAAAAATCGGCACGGGACGAAGGAAGGATGAGAATCACCCCGTCGGCACCGACACCCCGCCTGCGATCGCAAAGGAGAGGCACAGCCTTCACGATATCGGAGATGAACCCGGGGGGAACATCATGGGTTACAACGAAGTCGTTGCCGATACCTTCCATCTTTATGAAATGCATCCGTCTCTCCATGTTCCGGTGCCTCTTCGCGCGGTTCCTGAAAGCCCGGCACGCCCCGGGTCCGGGAACGCGCCGGCCGGAAATACGGCGAAATTACCGTTGAAAAATTTACGGAACGAGTATCTTTTCACGAAGCCCGGAGTTCACTCCCACGATCCATGTTCCGCGAGGAGGGCGCGGAAGGTCGAAGGACCCGTCGGCCGAAACATCTGACGTCAGCATTGTCGAAAACAGCCTTCCGCGCATGTCAAAAATGCCGACGCTCACGGGAGCGGAACTGCGTTTTCCCAGCGTGCACCGAAGCCGTTCAGGGAGAAGTTGCAGCGAGAGCGAGGGTGCCTTCCCGGCCGGGGTAGCGAAGGAACGCTTCACCGGGACCGTCTGGCTGAGCGTGATGTCGTCGAAATCGTACACCCCCAGTTCCGCGCCGCAATAGATATTGAAACTCACCGAGTCCATGCCCTCCACCGGAGAGATGAAGGGAAAAGAGTACTGCTGCCACTCAGTGGTCAAAGTGAATTCCTCACCGTCGAGATATTCGTATTCCCTCGAAGGTCCGCCCTGGGCCGCCAGCTTGATGACCCTGGCATCATCCGCTTTCGCCCAGAATGAAAACGCATACTCCGCGTCGAGCGCCGCGGTCCACGAACCGTCCTGAAGCTGCACCTCCCAGTCGCTTGCGGGTAATGCGGTCACGGTAATGCGGCCGAACTTGCTTCCTGATCTGGCACCTTCGGTCGGATAGGTGATCTCCGCCGCACCGGTGGCTTCCTCGGCGGCATTGACGAACAGGCTCCATCCCGCCCCGTCGGCCTCGAACCCGCCGTTTGCGTAATAGGTTTTTTCGGTATTGGGTTTTTCGGTCAGCACCACCCCGTCGATATCGTAGGTTCCCACAGCGAACCCGCAGACAAAGGCGAAATTGATCTGCCCCATCCCTTCCGCGTCGGAAATGAACATCTGATGATACTGTTTCCACTCGGTCGTGAGCGCGATCGTACTGCTGGTTCTATAGGTATCTTTGCTGTCCGGACTTCCGTATACCGATATTTGAGCCTGACGCTCGGCGTCGGCCCGGGCCCATAGGGAAAGATGATAGATGTGATCCATTTTGGCTTCCCATGTCGGGTCCTTTAGCTGCACATGCCAGTTCTGGCTCGAGACGGCGGTTACCACGATCCGGTGAAAACATTTTCCTTCCTGTGCCGTGCCGGACAATGAATCGATCGACCGGGTCGCCTTGGCCGTATCGCCGTTCACGCCGAGAGACCATCCGGTCACGCCGCTCTCGAATCCTCCGTTGGAGAGGAGATTGGTCGGTTGAGCGGCCATTATCGCTGCGTTCAGGGATAGAGACAGCAGCGCGCATTTGACCATTTTCCCCGTCATACACTTCACTCCTTGTAAAAAAAGTTGCTGATGAAAGATCATGAACTCCGTTCATGAAAAGGAAAAAACCGAAAACCTTGATCCCCCCGCTCTGCCGACACGAAGAGCAGGTCCGGCTGAGAAATATTTCCTTTTCAGGAACGAACTCCGCGGGACCTGCTCCACGAGGGCAGTGGATTCCCAGAGTAAATATAAATAAATATCTGAAACGGGGTGATAGAGAATTGATCCTTTGCTCAGAGATGCGTGCCATAGGGTTTATCATCGAAAGGCCGGCCCTTTTCGGGATGCACACATTGCTCGGGTAGGCAAACCGCCTGACGGAGCGGCTTCCAAGTACAATCTTTCAGGATCGCGCCTGTCGGCGTCCGATCCGAAATGCGGAGATCGCGACAACCAGCAGATGACGGAAGACCATGAACGGGTGAGACAGCGCCATCCTGGGACCGCTGAACCGCATCACCTCCTGAATCGCACGACGGGCCTCCGGTCGATAACAATGAACCGGACACCGGGAACAAGCCGGTTTTCGTCCCCTGAACGCACACCTCTCGAGGCGATGGAAAGCATATTCCTTGAGCGCGGCACAGGAGTCACAGAGCTCCCCTGAATGGTGTTTTTCCCTGCAATAGAGATCGATCATCGCGCTGACTGTTCTTTTCTCATTGATGACCGAGTCGATCATACGTTTTCCTCCAACCTGAATCGGACGATCCCTTTGCGCGATCTGCTTCGCGAACAGCGGATGGCCGCTTCCGGCGTATCACCGGATCGATATGCCCTTCGCACCTGCAACCCCGTTCTGCTCGCTGCCGCTGC
>CAZGVZ010000131.1:4940-9300 GCA_964529145.1 uncultured Fibrobacteraceae bacterium
TCATCGAAAATTAATCGTCTGATTATGGTCCAAAAGAAAAATATATCAGATAAGAACGACTCGTGGCTTGAAAACGCTGCCTGATGCAGCAGCGTCTACCCTGGAACGCGGATGGGCTCATGAGAGCCTTCGGGTATAAAACTGAGTATATTGTTACCTGAGTTACGCACCGGATAAAAGTGATGAAGCACCTGAGGGCAGCAGCACCGCCTCTCATCGAGCATCACGAACCAGTGCGGTTCGCGACTTCACCTGTACGCCGTAAAGTGAAGTCGGCCGGTGGCGCCGACCGGTCGCGAAAAGCGGGTGAAAAGTGCGCGCGATTCGGAAGATTTAACCGGAGGAGAACCATGAAGCGACGATCGTTCAATAAAATTCTGGCTGCTGCCGGAGTCACCGCTTCCCTGCGAAACGGATGGTCACATACCATGAGGAGGAATGCTGCCGGGCAGAGCCTTCCCGATATCGTACGCAACGATCGCTCTGTCGAAATCTGTCTCAACTCCCGATACTCGGTCCACAGCTTCAGCAATCCTTCACTCGACCGCCAGGTAGCCGCGAACGCCCTGTGGGCAGCCGCTTCGGCCCCTCTTCTCGCGGACGAGCGGATAATACTGGTCGCGATGCCTGATAATCTGTATCGTTACAGGTACGAGAACGGGCAGCATACGCTAGAGCGACATGCTGAAGGCGACAAACGAACCACGAACGGAACATCCTTCGAAATCGGAGTCGCGACTGATCCCGCGGAAGCCATAGAGGACGCGGGTGCCGCGCTACACTGGGCGCAGGTCGCTTCAGTGGCTTTCTGGAAAACAAAACAAGGGCAGCCGGTGAGCTGCCCCATGGACAGTGCGACCAACTCCGCAAAAAACTCGTGGAACCCTCCCTCAAACATCCACCTTGTGAATTGCTATGGAACAGCCTCGGTTACCGGCATCACGGCGGAGCTCGCGGCGGTATCGTCCGATAAAAGCCTCCCGGATCCCGTCACAGACGGCACCGTGTTTCTCGAAGACGCCATCAAAAAACCTTTGTTCGGAAACGATTTTCTCGAAGACGACCTCTCCGGTGAGCAGATTTCCCGGATTCTCTGGTCATCCTACGGTTGCACGCCCCACAATCCTCCCGGAGCCGCGGGCATTACGCTCGCCTCGTGGATGATGGAATATTTCATGACCGGAAAAATCTATCTGTTGTCCTCGGAGGGTGTAAAGAGGTATCATATGCGAAACGCCCAGGGCGCAAAAAACTCCAGGGATCATCGTCTGGAAACAATCTCCTCTACCGATGCACGCTCAGAGTTGCGCTCAGCGCTTCCCCGGCTGCCCCAGACCGCTCCGGTATATTTTATATTCTGCGGTTCTAAGGTCGAGCGGCCGCAGCTCCTGGAAGCAGGATATTGTGGGTCGAGCGCACTCCTGCAGGCTACCGCTCTGGGAATCCAGGGGCACTATTGCGCGCGATTCTCCGAAGCGGAGCGCACCGCGATACAGACGGCCTGCGGTATAGACGTGAAGAACATCCCGATGCTTGTCTTTTCTGCAGGGAAAGCCGCCGGAACATCCATACCTGGGCGGAGTGGCGCGGGTACCCACAAAAAAACTCATTTCAGGGCAGATCCCAATCCGTTCCGCACGGTAACGACTATCTCCTTTTCGGAAACCGGCCCGTCAAGCCGGAAAATGAGCATCTTCACAGCATCCGGCGAACTCGTCAGGAGGTGGGAATTCAATGGAAAAATCCCTGAAACACTGGTCTGGGATGGCAGAAACGACCGGGGTGCCACGCTCCCCGCCGGGCTCTACCTCTGCCGGATCGAAGC
The DNA here is from genome assembly GCA_964529145.1 of uncultured Fibrobacteraceae bacterium. Lineage (GTDB taxonomy): Bacteria > Fibrobacterota > Chitinivibrionia > Chitinivibrionales > Chitinispirillaceae > JAFGNB01. Next base: position 6,766 of record CAZGVZ010000131.1, read on the forward strand.
TCCGGGTACGGAGAACACTCTGCGAATACAGAAAATCTGAAAATCTGAAATTGAAAATTTTTCACTCCGGGAGCTGTTTCCGCAGATCCGAAACTGCTGAAACCTTCTCCCTGATGCAGTATCGTTCGATGCCGTCGATGAGTTTCACGGCAATGCGCGGATCGATGAAATTTCCGGTGCCCACCTGCACGGCGACGGCTCCAGCCAAAAGGTACTGAAGTGCATCGTCAACCGACATGATACCTCCCATGCCGATGACGGGCAGCGAAACCGAACGTGATACCCTGTAGGTCATTGCCACCCCGACAGGCCGGATCGCGGGCCCGCTCAGACCTCCGGTCTTCATCGCGAAGACCGGAGTTTTTCTCGATGTGTCGATCACCATTCCTACGCAGGTATTGATGCAGGAGAGTGCGTCTGCTCCTCCCTGCTCGGCGGCTACGGCGATGGAGGCGATGTCGGTAACATTGGGCGTCAATTTTACGATGAGCGGCTTCCGCGTTCTCTTCCTGAGTCCGGCCGTGAGTCGCTCCAGCTGCCTCGGTTCGGTTCCGAACGCAAGACCCCCATGTTTCACGTTGGGGCAGGAAACATTGATCTCGTACCCCCAGAGTGAACCGGCGGCTTCGAGCCTTTCCAGTACCATTCCGTATTCCTCTTCCGTCGAACCCGCGACATTCGCGACCACCGGACAACCGTAGCGGGCAAGATCGGGTATTTTTTCCGAGAGAAAACGTTCGACCCCTACATTTGCAAGTCCGATCGAATTGAGAATTCCGGCGGGTGTTTCGACGATTCGGGGCATGTCATTTCCCCGCCTGGGCTCAAGTGTGATCGCTTTCGTATAGAGCGCGCCAAGCTGTGAGAGGTCGATCAGCTGTTCGTATTCTCCCCCATAGCCGAAAGTCCCGGATGCCACTCCGACCGGATTCGGCAAAGTAGAACCGCCGATTCGAACCCTGAGGTCCACTAATCCCATTGAAGATCCCTGCTGTTGAAAACCGGTCCCTCGGTACAGGCGCGGACGAACTCGCCCCCCCTGGCCTTCACCGCGCATCCCATGCAGGCACCGACCCCGCACGCCATCACCTGTTCCACGGAAACATAACAGATGATCCCATGATCAACCGAAAAGTTATGACAGCCACGCAGCATGGGTTCCGGGCCGCAGCAGTAGATAACCGTCGCCGCGCTCCGGTCAAAACTCTCTTCCAGGCAGCCGATGACGGTTCCGTGAAACCCGTAACTTCCGTCATCGGTGCACAACATGATTTTTGGGTGTGACAGCAGCATTGGCGGAATGAGGGATTTTGACCTGCTCCCGAAGATGAAAACGTAATCTCGCCCGCTTTTCTCGAGCACCTGCGCAAAAAACCAGAGCGGTCCCAACCCGATACCCCCTGCGATCAGAACCGGGTTCTCACCTTCTCCGGGCAGAGGAAAAGGTTTCCCCAGAGGTGCGATTATATCCAATTTCATGGAGGTGCAAAATCTGCTCATCAACTCCGTACCGCGTCCGCGGACCTGGTAGATCGACGATCCACTGCCCGTGGACTGATCGAATGCGGAAAACGCGAATGGCCGTCGAAGCAATGGTTGAACCGAATCGGAGATTCTTGCGGTGAAAAACTGCCCCGGAAGAGGAGTCTCTACTCTCTCTTCGATCAGGAAATCGAGCTGATACATGGACGGGCAGAGTTGAAAATTGGAGAGAATGACTGGAAAATATTGCTGCATTTGAACACCCCGAACCTGCACATCGGCCAGGTAGCGATCGTCTCCCGGGAGGACTCCCGAATTCTCGCGCCGGAAAGGGGGAATCCGGATGCCCGGAGTCCCACGCTTCAAAAGCGCACCTCATGACTTTAAAACCTTGTTTGGACGATTAATTTACGATGAGATGCCAAGAGGTAACGCAAAAACAGCGCAATGCGCCGGATACCTTACACTTAAAGAATGTAATGACACAGCTGCAGCGAGCGGAACAGGTTCCGTAGGCGCGGGTATATCGACCCGGTGACAGGCCCAGGCGGCTACGGTCCCGTTATGCCGCTGTCCGCGAAGCAGACCGCGTAAAGAAATCGTCCGGTTTAAAGATAAATGGTGGGGGGGCATCTGCTCAAACCGGTTCCCATCCTTAATCCACCCGGTGTATGTTCCGGGTCGAAAAACCATAAAATGCATGCCTTCAGGTTCCGTTGGAAATTCCCCGAAATCTCGCAAATTCGCTTGAAAGGGGTTTTCTTGGTAGCCGCATCCATGTATATTTTCAAACGTGCCCGACAGTTATTCGAGATTCTGAACAGGGCGGGGAATTCCATAGATCGACAAGTCTCCTGAAACAAGATCCGGGATGCAACCGGCAAGGCTTTTTACCGCACGGCTTCATTCAATCGACTCGGTTTACCTTGACAAGGGTGACACAGCGTACGTGGAACCGCACATGATTAATCTATGAGCGTCAACATTCAATAATACATAGTACAGTATGGAGGTTTGAGATGCGCTTTGACAAGGCCAGGATGTCATTCAGAT
>CAZGVZ010000132.1:0-9297 GCA_964529145.1 uncultured Fibrobacteraceae bacterium
TTGTGAAAATTTCAAAATAAGCGCAAAATTGTTTCAATTCATTCGCGCGGTTATAGCAGCCCGCGAACACCCTTTCCGGAGGAGAGGCGCAAAGAATAAAGCTCTCCGCGGAACTGGCCAGGAGATCCACGGGAAAAACCCTCTATATTCTCGACGAACCTACGACCGGTCTCCATTTCGAGGATATCAAGATGCTGATGTCGATCATTCAGGAGCTGGTCGATAAGGGAAACACCGTGCTAATTATCGAACATAATCTCGACGTCATAAAATGCGCCGATCATGTCATCGACATGGGTCCCGAGGGCGGCGACGCGGGGGGCCGCGTGGTTGCGACCGGCACACCCGAGGAGATCATGCGATCGAGGCATTCGTATACAGGCAAGTGTCTGAAAAAAGCTCTGAAAGCTGAAGTATAATCACTCAATCCATATCGAGGAGTAGCGATGAAGGGGAAAAACGTTGTGCTGTTTGGCCCTCCGGGGGCCGGAAAGGGAACCCAGGCGGTCAAACTGCGGGATCTGCTGAAAGTACCTCATATATCCACAGGCGACATGTTCAGATACCATATCAAGAACGATACGGATCTCGGAAGAACCGCGAAAGAATATTCCAACCAGGGCAAACTGGTTCCCGACGAGGTGACGGTGGCCATGGTCCGGGAGCGACTGTCGAGAAACGATGTCTCGGGCGGTTTTCTTCTTGACGGATTTCCCCGGAGCGTCCCTCAGGCGCGGTCGCTCGACGGGATACTTTCGGGACTCGGCATGAAACTCGACCACGTCATCAATATCGCCGTGGCCGATGACGAGATCAGGGGCAGGCTCGCCAGGCGGGCGACCATCGAAGGCAGGGCGGATGATGCCGACCCGGCTGTGATCCAAAACCGCATCGATACCTACAAGAACCAGAGCGAACCGTGCCTTGCCTACTACCGGCCGTTAAAGATCGTGAGGGATATCGACGGAATCGGAACTATCGACGATGTGTTCGGGCGTATAAGCAAGGTGTTCGACTGAGGGTTTGTCCATAGATAAAATCTTCCGGTGAAACCGGGCGAAAAAATCTTCATCGCGAGGCGCGCGGATCGACTATGGCGGCGCTCAACCCGGGAAGAGCGCCCCAGGCGAACCAGGCATATTATTGAGAATATGCGATCAAGCGGCACCGAAACGGGAACAGGAGATCTTAAGTGTTGCCGGCACTTCAGTGCCGGGATTCATTTTTCGTTATGTTATCGAGACCAGGGAAACCTGAACTGACGTTCCGGCCACACAGGGTATTGTAATAGATAGAGAACGGTTATGGAGAAGGAAAGCGAGAGCTCGTCATCACGATACAGGGGATTCACACCCGCACGTAAATGGGCGGAAGCGGTCAAACTGCGTGATATGGCCTGGAAGTTGAAGCGCTCGGCGCTGCGGCATGAGCACCCGGACTGGAGCGACGAGGAGATAGAAAAGAAGGTCAGGGAGATTTTTCTCTATGCAAGCACCTGATCTTCTGGATCTCTTTGTCGCGCCCCTTGAACGGAGCGGGATCGAGTACATGGTGACGGGATCCGTCGCCTCGACCCTTTATGGAGAGCCGCGCCTGACCCATGACGTAGATATGGTCCTCGTTTTACATACAGGAGAAGTCGACCGGTTTCGTCGCATTTTTCCGGATTCGGACTATTATTGCCCGCCCGCGGACATTATCCGCATCGAATTGAACAGGAAGGGTTTTACACATTTCAATCTGATTCATCATGAGACCGGTTACAAGGCCGATTGTTACCCCTACACGGGAAATCCGCTCCACGAATGGGCGCTGGAACGCAGGATGAGGTTCGAAATACATCCCGGGTTGACTATCAACGTCGCGCCTCCCGAATATGTCATTATACGTAAACTCCAGTATTTTCGCGAAGGGGGCTCGGAAAAGCATCTGACGGATATAAGGAAAATGATCGTAACCCCTGGTTTTAAGCTCGACGGGAGTTCGTTGAAGTCGTGGATTTCCAGGCTGGGTCTCGATACCGTATGGGCGAAGACCGCCGTGTGAAGTGCCGGGACTCGAAATTTACGACACTGAAAATTCTTTCTCATTGCGAATAATACGCTATAGGCAATCATCTTCCCGAAGAATTGGTTTATCAGAATCGGCTTTCCTATCCCATACCTTCCAATGTTTCGTTCTTTTGGACTTTATACTCCCGGAATTTTTTTTTGCCCATTGAAAAGCTTCTGGTCCGGGTTCGCAACGTTACTCCATGACGCTCCTTACGGCGGATTTCATAACATCGGAATGAGGTTTTCAAAACCACCTCTAACCAATATCCAATGAAGGCTGTTGCGAGTCGAGGCTTCCGGATGCAGACAGTACAGGTTTCGGACCGCTCCCCTGAATCAGCACGACACGTAATTACCGCTCACCTGAAGTGATCATAAATTACATGCATCTGCTGACGAAGCCGCACAGGTGAGGTATATTGGTTTTGAGTGGAATCTCAGGTGTATGAGCGTTTTAGGTGGGAAAGGGTAGAATGGATATCTTCAGCTATACCGATTACCGGAAGTTCATAAAAGATGCATGCGAGGAAACCCGCATCACCAAACCCTTCTTCTCCTACAGGTATATCGCACAGCGTGCGGGCCTTAAGTCTACCGGATTCATTTCATGGGTGGTTTCCGGAAAACGGACGATTTCACCGGCACTTGCGTACAAGCTATCGAAAATTTTCAAGCTCGGAAAGCGTGAAACCGACTACTTTCTTTTATTGGTCAATCATAACCAGGCCCCCTCGGAGGAGGAGCGGCAGCACTGCCTCGAGCGGCTCCTCGCGTTCCGGTCGACCCGGACCGCTGTTGTGGAAAGAGATCGCGATCAGTACTATTCGCGATGGTACAACTCGGCCATCCGGGAGCTTGTCGCGCTCACCTGGATCGAGGATGAACAGGATGTCGCCTCCGTTCTCAAACCATCGATCACCCGTGCCGAAGCGAAGGAGGCGCTCGAACTGCTCGAGAGACTCGGCTTCATACGACGCGGCGGCGATGGCGCCTTCAAACGGGTCGACCCCGCGATTACCAGCGGCACCGACGTCGACCCTGCGATCATCCACGCATTTCAGGTGACGATGATGCAGCTGGCGCAGTCGGCCCCGTACCGCATCCCTAAGGAGGAACGCGACATCTCGACACTCACCGTGAGCTGCAATGCTGCGGATTTCGCCCGCATTCGCGAACGGATCCGGCAAATGCGCGCCGAGATCACGGAGATCGCCTGTGAAAGTAACAACGCAGACCGGGTTTTTCAGATCAATACGCAAATTTTTCCGCTCACAAAATCCATTCCGGGAGCAGGGCATGAGCGTTAATCCGGTTATCTGGACCATATTGAGTCTTGTGCCGCACCTTCTCCGTTGTGGACAACTGGTTTCGGCCGGAAACGGCGGTTCTTCCGAAACGGTCAATGCGAAAGTGACCGTTATCGATACAGTGGTGTGCATCGAAGCGGAAAATACGGGTGCCGAACCGCTCAGGGCGGGTTTCTTTTCTTCCGATTATAACCCTTTCCACCGGAGTGGAACGGCCGATTCGGTTTCGGATTTTTCTGCATCGACGCTCCTATGGGGTGCCCCTGCCGCGGGGGTGTACAATGTCATCCTGTCTCTGGCCGATCGATCCTGCTTTTTAGGCGGCGTCACGCTTGTACGGGGTGTTTCACAAACGATACCATGCCGTCTGGCCCCTGCCCATACCCTTGCAGGAAATGTGGTCTTTTCCGACTCTTCAGAGGTGACGGAAACGTATCTGCTTCTGATCCGCGGTTCGCCCTATTATTCCGTTACCGGCAGCTTCGGTTCATTCGCCATCCCGGGAGTGCCCAGGGGAAATTACACAGTAACTGTCAGGGCGACCGCCCGGAGACTCTTTGCTGTGTCATCCGATTACCGGGTGATCACCGATGTGCTGGGTCCTGCGACCCGGCTGAGGATCGTGGTTCCGTAGATGAGTTTCCCGTTCCGGATCACCGGTACCGGCACGGAATCGAAATAGATGTGGTTTCATGATTACGTTCGTTTGAATTCACGGACTGCGGTGTCGCAGGACGGACAGAAACGAAAACCATTCAAAGGAGGTTGACAATGAAACATTCGGCAGGCATTCTGACGGGCATTGCGCTTCTGCTGTGGTGCTTCGGATGCACCCAGAACCCCGGATCCGGGACCGCAGGTCCGGAAACGGTCGTCACGCTGGAACCGGAAGCGGGAAGATTCGGACTGAGCCAGCTCGAGGGGCTTGAAAAAACACGGGCGGCAACCGGGGTGAAAGAAGGGGAGAACGTGCATTTCAATCTGGGAAGTATCCGGGGGAGCACGCCTTTTTTTTTCCTGCTCTACAATACCGGTTCACGGCCGATTACCGGTGTAACGCTGTCGAGTAGGGGCGGCGGTAACTTCGAGGTGTACCCCGCCAGCATCGATACGCTCTATTCGGGGGATAATCTGGGCATGCTGCCGATCATCAAGGTGAGCGCCATTCACGGCACGCAGCTTAACGGCATCGGATTCCTGCCGCTCATGCCCAAGGGCACCAACAGTACGGTAGTCATGATAACAGGCTCGACAAAAACGGCTTCCGGGGCAGATACTACAGTCCAGTTCGAAGCGGCGATGAGCGTCGAAGCGCTGGTCATGGATTTCGCGGTCGGCACGGCATCGACCCGGATCGATCTTTCGCGATGGGGCCAGAGCAGCGCATTCGGTGATTTTCCGGATTTCAAGCAGTTCGGCTTTGCCGCGGTGTACGAATACTGCAATCTCGATACGTCGTTCGTCTTCACCAATACGGGGAGCTATCCGGTGCTGGTGAAAGCGTACCGGGAACACGACAATCCGCCCGCAAGCACAGAGTACCGCTTCGAGATGGTACTGGATTCGGTGGTTGCCCAGGGAGATTCGGTTAATGTCGCAGTGCATCGGGAAGGGACGTTTGATCCGACAAGAACGATTTCCACCTATATGATCGTTTCGGGAGACGGCGCGATCGCCGATCGCGAGCTGTTGCCGATGGCTGATAACGGCAGCTGTTTCATGCAGTTCCGTTCCAGCATTGATTGCTGGGCGAAGGGTGCCGATGATTTCGTGGCGAACGCATGCAACCAGCCGTTTTACCTCATAGATTCCCGGTATGTTTTCTTCAAGAAGGACTGTCTCGAGATCGGTCAGGATGAACTGTGCTATACCATCTACGACCTCGCGACCGGCAGTCTGGTGTGCAAACGGTCAGGCTCCGAGGGCAATCTGCAGGGGACATGCGCATCGGAGGAGATCGGTGCAATGATGGATATCATTCTTGCCAATGTCAATGAATCCGCGCTCGGTTTGAAACCCGGTCACAGCGTTGCATTGACACACAACGGCACGGATCTCAAACCGCTTTAGGCCTCTTGAACGCAGGTGAAGAGGTATGGGATGCTGGCAAGGCGGAACTGGGCAACCGTTCCGCCTTCTAAACAAATCGTCCCATATACTCCGTGTTTTGGACAAGACAGGAGCGCCATAGGCGCGGTATGGTTATAGCACAAAAGCACCGGAGAATCATCAAGGTCCGTAGGACCGGCATTTTTCTTGAGGCTTTCCAGCCATACAACATCAGCATCAGGAAAATGTGGATAATTTGTGAGTAAGATTGTAACTCTTTGAGTTAAAAACAGTTCGATCGGGGATGGCGAAGGGATTTATCCACACTGGTTCACAAGGTAAAAACGTTCCGGAATTCCCGTCCGGTCCCCCTTACTTGACACTGAAAACATGTTTTCCGGGGACTTTTACTAGCAGATACGCATAGACTCCATTATCGAGCGTCCCCTTGGTCACAACCGGTTCCCAGGTCATGGACCAGGTCACCCAGGATAGAGGAGTGTGCTGGACGGAAACAACGGCCGAAAAGAGAGTCGTTCCGTTCCGGGGCCAGAAGGGAGCCCGGTCCAGATCCGGCTTTCCGTCGGCATACCAGTCGTCCTCGATGGCACCATTTCCCCTGATCCACAAATTCCCCTCGATTTTGCCGTAGATATGCTTCGGCAGAGAGAGCAGCGCGTATGCGGTGAAAACGTCCTGGAAATTCCCCCATGGCCATCCCAACGATTCACCCCAATGGGCGTGCCGGCTGAGCACCCTGGAATGTCCATAGAGAAATCGCTGGATATGTGTATACTCCACTCCGGTCTGGATGAGCGGATCGTTTCCATAGAAGGCGGCCCCGAGCTGAAACGCGTACTTATCGGGATTTCCGGTCTGTTCGAATACGGTTATGTCGTCATTGAGGAATTCACCGTAAAACCTGAAAGGTTTGAAAACGAGATTGAAATCAGCCCCTCCAAGTAAGTTGGCGTTATTGGTACCGCTCGCCTCGTTCGCCAGATAGTAGAACTGAAGCGGGTTGGCAAACCGGTTGAGTTCGTTGCTGCCGAAAAAGTCGACCAGCTCGTACACTCCGATCTGTACGTGGCTGCCGATCCTGATGTCGAGCCGCTGTCCAGCGCCGTAGCGGGGCAGGAACGTTTTGAGATTGACCTTGTTCTCCGTGACCGTGATTTTTTCGCTTATGCTAAGCTCCCTGCGATAGATCGACTCGTCGTCGTAGCCGCAGAGGAATGCCTTCATGTTGAACAGGGTGCCGAAAGCGAGATTCAGGTGGTAGAAATAGAACGGCGAGTAGGCGGTACCTGAAAGGCCGAGCGTTCCCTTGTATCCAGGCCCCCAGCGCAGTTTCTGCTTGCCGATTGAAACCGTGAGCGCTTTGTAGCCGGTTTCGAGGTACGCCTCGGAAAAATTGGCGCGGAAATCGAATATGCCGGTGATCGGGACATTCGCGCCCTCCTTTATGAATCGCTCGAACTGGATGTCGGAAACAGGAGACCGGGCTCTTCGCTCGGTGGTATAGAGGTCGAAGGAGACCCGGGCGGAGAGGTACGGTGACACATAGTCCACATCTCCGCAGAATGCACCGAACCTGCTGCTTTTCGAGTAATATTCGAGGCCGGCGAGACCCGCGAAATCCAGGTTGATTGATTGCCGTTGAGTGGAGAAAAGGATGCCCGAAGCGCTGTCCCCGGAGATCGAAAGGTCGTAGAGCGAGAGCCAGGGTGCGGGGGAGGTATCCGTCATCGCCTGTTTGCGTTCTTCAAGCAGGCCAAAGGAGAGATCGTAGCGGTTGAAGGGGGAGAACTGCCGGGAAACTGCCGGTAGTTGTAAAAAAGTAAGAAAAAGAAATAATGGTCGTGTAATGCCTGGAAAGGGTCGCATAGTACTATCCTTTAAGTACAAATGTCGTGAATACCATACGGAAAAAATGTAATCAATGCATATCTATTTTCTTCGGGCAAATTGTCCAATCACTTCGAGCATTCTTTTGGCCAATACGTTACGGTCGTATTTCGCGGAGACATACTCGCGGCCGCTGAACGAGTCACGTCCCCGTTCCTTGACCTGTTTGATGCAGGAAAGCAGGGATTCCGGATCATCCGGCTCCATCACGACTCCCGCGTTGCCGTCCAGCACGATTTTCAGGGCTTCGCCCTTGACCGCCATGATGATTGGAGTATTCATTGCCATGATTTCGAAAATTTTGGAAGGAATGACGGTAGAAAAAAGTTCGGTCGATCGTAAATGCACCAGGCAGCAATCGCTTGCGGCAATAATTGAGGGCATCTCCGCTTTCGGCAATCTTCCGGTGAACACCACATGATCGAGACCGCCGTGTTTCGCGGAGAGTTCCAGTTCTTCACGCTGAGCGCCGTCTCCCACGATCATGAACCGTATGTCCTCTCTTCCGGCAAGTTTGTTTCTGTGTGCGGCCTTGAGGATCACTTCCAATCCGTGAGCCATTCCCACTGTTCCGATATAGGAACAGATGAAATCATTACCAAAGCAATACTTGTTTCTGATCGGTGTTGGATCGGCATCTGGAGAAAAACTGCCCGGATCGACACCATTGACCACGACTGAAACCTTTTGTGGTGATACGCCTTTTTGGATAATTTTGCGGCGGTATCCTTCTCCTACCGCAACGATGTGATCGGCGGCGAGGTACATTTTTTTTTCGAGTATCTCAAGTAAGGTTATAATTCGGGATTTTTTCATAGCCCCGACTGTAACGATTGATTCCGGCCAGATGTCGCGTATTTCGAGAACGAAAGGCCACCCGCGTACCCAGTGAAGCAGCACTCCCGCCCATCCGCAGAAAAATTGGGGCGACGTGGCAATCAGCACATCCACTTTTCCAATGGAGCAGCATTGCAGTACGGTGCTTACCATGTAACTGCAATAATTCATTATTCTTTTTGCAAAGCCCTTGTTCGGTGCTAGATAGGTCCACACTCTGACTACCTTTATTCCGTCGATCGTTTCGACCGATCTGAAACGGTTGTGATATCCTTCATATACTTTGCCGTCTGGACAGTTGGGCGCACATGTGACCACGGTGATACGATGCCCCTCCGCAGCCCACCTTCGGCAATGTTCATAAGTGCGGGTCGCGGGGGCATTGACTTCAGGAGGGAAGTAGTGGGTTAAAAAAAGAATATGCATTTACAGTTCGATTGTCGTAGAAAAAGTAATCGGTAAAAAAGCATACGTAGACATGACCAGCTTCTTGTTTTTTAATGATAAACCAAATTCGGGATGGTAAGTGGAATCGGTAAAGAATGACTGCAATTTATCATCCAAAATAATTTTAAAGGTGATGTTATTGGAACATTTGCCGATTATTACATCATTTTCAAGATTTAGGTCAATGTTTGGATGAAAATGCATGAAAGATTCGATCAAATGTTTTCCTCGCCCATCGATGATATCGGTAATTTCGATAGTATTCGCTTCAATTTTGAATTTCCTGGAATGATCTTTCACACCTTTTATTCTATTGAAACCGTTATGAGCGATGTTGAGAATGATTGAATCGTCATGGAAGGATGACTTTCTTTCCGTAATACGTGCCCGACGGGCGACCCGAAAACCGCTCCAGACTTCAGATGAATTCAATCCATCTATCGATACAGTATTATGAGCGGCGGTTCCACGCTGACGTAACCTTTCCGGGCCTGTTCCGTAACATGACGTACCGCTGTCGACGATGATGCGTTGAGGTCCACTTGACAATTCGAAAGATAAAGTATCCGCGTGGGCGTGTCCCGGTTGATAGTCAGGTCCGATTGCCCCTGCGTCGATGATCAAAGTGAAGCCTTCGTTTTTTATTGAATAGTAACCCGTATGGGATAGATCTGTAAAGCCACTTATGGTTCGTG
>CAZGVZ010000133.1:0-9293 GCA_964529145.1 uncultured Fibrobacteraceae bacterium
ACATAATCCCGGGTCTCCCGGTAGGGCGGCACACCCCCATATTTCTCCACGGCGGACGGACCCGCATTGTAGCATGCCAGGGCGAGTCTCTCGTCTCCTCCATGCCGGTCGAGCAGTTCCCTGAGATAGCGCACGCCTCCCATTACATTTTGTCGCGGATCGAACGGGGAGGCGACACCCAGAGAACGCGCCGTGGTATCCATGAGCTGCATGAGGCCCTTTGCCCCTGCACGTGAAACAGCGAAACGGTTCCCGCCCGACTCCTGCGCGATCACCGCGGCTACGAGGTGACGATCAACCCCATGGATCTCCGCCGCCTGGTCGATGAGGGAGCCCCACCGCTCCACGCGTTCGGAGAGTCCTTCGAAATCCCGTGAGGTACTCTTTACCTGCGACCCTCCGGCGGAAAGAATCCATTCATCAAGCATCCAGGATGGAGTTGCCTTAAGATCACCCTGAATATCCGCCGACTCATTGCCCCGGAGTTCCTTCTCGACAAGCCCGGCCAACCCGAGCGACTGATGCATACCGATCAACTTCGCGTACTCGTCGTCGAGCATCCCGGTGTATATTTTTTCTCCAAGTCCGGCAGGCATGAGCGGATCCTCGCCCACCGTCCTGCGCATCGCCTTGAACATCATGGAGGTGAACAACGCTTCGAACTCACGTGCAACGGTCGAGATTCGGTCCGGTTGAACGGCAGGGGGTGCGGCCTGAACGGAAGAAAGTCCTTGTGTCTTCATCGTCGAATCCTTTCGCAAGAAGATTTAGCAAGCGGAGTGCCATTTAGTCAACTAACGAATTATCAACGGATTAGGGCGTATGCGTCATTTTTAGAACGTTTGGAACAGGCAAGATCTGCCCGGTCCGGCGGTAAGAAAGATCCCGGATGACCGGGACGTTCGGAGTGCAAGGTTGTTGGCCGGGTGAGAGACTGCTACCGCCCATACGCCATGGCGTGCCCCAATAACCAGCGGAAAAAGGAAGAATGCATTGCTTTCCAAGGTGCCGTCTTACTCCACCGGCAGAACCGGTGGTTTTTCACTCCGTTCGGCAAGCGTAAGGAGTCCGGCGACTGCAGCACCGTCGTATCGTAACGATTTCCTGGTTGAACCACTGGAAGGGTTTTTTACCGATGCCTTGCCGCACAGTAAACAATAATACGAAGAATGTCCACCGCAGGTTGGTCTTCTCCGTGCGCAGCGGAGGCTTCCGACCTTTTCCTCAACAGTGAGCTCGTCCCGGTTGAATTCATGGTACTCCGGTTCCGGCAGCACCTATTCACCCGACTGACCGCCATTCGAGTCAAATTACTACCGCCAGAGGCGGTAGCTTGTTTATGTTGCGGGCAAAACGGTATAACAGAAACAGTGCAACGCACTGGATACTTTGCGTTTAAAGAACAGCGTGACACTGCCCGCGGCAGAAACAAGAAGAACGTTATACGTTCTAATTAGCCGTCTGTGGTTTCCGTTCGCGAACCCCTGGAAGGGTTGACTCCAGATGCTCAACTTGTCAGTAAGTAATAAACTCGATCCGGCGCAACCGGTTTTCGGGTTTGTACGAACCCTGAGTTTGTCATGAGGTTCACCACGCGTGAAGTCAAAACGATTGGAGACAAACGTCTCTGATACTTTGTTCCGATTGCATCCCGGAGGGGGTTTGTCCCTTTTTTTGGAATCTTCATGATCGAAACGGCATTTTAACGGGGAACCATCGGTCCGAACCGTTTCGGAGACGACCCATGCTGATCGGACTGTAATCCGTTTGACCTCAACGGCTCAACGTTATCACCCGCCTGACCACCGTATGACCGCTGCCGCGTATGACGGCAATGCAGCTTCCGGCCTGTCGCAGGTAGTGGCGACGGCCGATCATTCCATAGGTCCCGGATTTTTTCCCGAGGAGGCGTCCACTGTGGTCGTACCATGTGACCGACACCTCGTCATCTGCGTCGATCACCCCTGCGACTCCGGTATTGTCCGGGAACGGCCGCGATTCTTTCACTTCGATGGTCATTTCCACTTCGAGTTTTATATCATCGATCTGCCAGGTGGAGGAGCAGGTACCGGAGTTGAATTCGATACGGGCATCGGAGGTACTTTCGGCATTCATCGTAAAAGGAATCGTATACGTTTTCGCTTCGGTCGTTAGAGTGATCTCCTTCTCGGTCGAATAGCTGGTCCACGGATCTGCGGACATCCCGACATTGGCTATTATGGTCGCCGTAGACTGGGCGGATGCTTTGAAGGAGAGTATGTAGTGTTCATTCTTCTGCAGAACGATTCCTCCCTGGGTCAACTGGATATTCCAGTTCTCGCCACCCGGACTGGAAATTGAAATTTTGTATGCGCCGTTCTCGACCGAACCGTTAGCCCTGGCGTTATCGTACACACCCAGATCCCAGTTGCCCGTTCCACTGGAAAAGTCCCCGTTTTTCACCAGATTTACCGCCGGTTTGAGATCTTCACCCGAAAAGGCCGCGGCGATCGTTTTATTTCCATCCATCACCAGCGCTATGGCATATTCTTTTCCCGAAGCGTCGCCGCTCCAGCCGTTGAAAGTCGCGCCGTTCACGAGACGTATTTCCAGCGTGACCACGGTACCGCTGTCATAATATGATTTCTTCGGCATGACTTCGACCATTCCGGATCCGGAGGTGGTGACCGTAAGTGAAAACGTGGGTACGCCGTTATCCTCCCTGAACTCAGCGAGGACCTTTTTATCTTTATCCATTGTAATTTTTATCGTAGGGTCGTTTCCGGCCGCATCCCCTGCCCATCCGGCAAAAACGTACCCTGACGACGGTTTTGCGGTAAGTGTCACCTCGGTTCCCTCTTTGTAGCTCTCTTCTTCGGGAGATGCTTCAACCGTTCCGCCGCTCCCAGTTTCGATAGTTAGGGAGTAGCTCGGTTTTCCGATTCCGCTGCAGGGGCAGATGGGTTTGGAAAGCTGGCTGCCGATACTGTTGATGGTACTAACCCAACCGCCTTTCGGAGAGAACTGGATAATGGCGACCACACCGTCACCGATGCGGTTGTTGAGATTCGATACATCATCCCATGCGTTGTCATGACCGGTCCCGCCTCCGCCCACACCGTATCCGGCATCTGCGATGATGCACTTTCCTGTGAGATCATGCACCTTTTTCCAGGTCAGGCGGTTGTCGGTCTTGATCAGACTGCTCGCGGCCGCCGAAACGCCACCGGAGGTGTTCATGAAATCCGCCTTATCGAGCGGCAGTGAATTGAACCAGCTGGCCGTCTGACCCTGGTCCTCG
Source organism: uncultured Fibrobacteraceae bacterium (assembly GCA_964529145.1). Classification (GTDB taxonomy): domain Bacteria; phylum Fibrobacterota; class Chitinivibrionia; order Chitinivibrionales; family Chitinispirillaceae; genus JAFGNB01. Next base: position 3,281 of record CAZGVZ010000133.1, read on the forward strand.
ATCCATGGTGAAATGTCCAGCGATATCCAGGCGTTCGGCAGTTCAGCCTTCACGACATCGATGCATTCACCTATAAATTCACCGGCCTCGGCAAATGAAAGCGGTCCGCCACTGCCCCCTTGCGTACCGGGTTGCGCATACTGGTAATAATCGGGCTCCATGATCAGCAGCACCGGATCTTCGGTGCCGAAAGCGCCCTTGATGGCTGACGCATAATTCTTATATATTCCTTTGATTCTTTCCTTGTTGTCGCGGATGTATGCAGCCCCCTTGTCGCAAAGCCCTCCACCGGTGTTGCAGTCGCCGAGACCGGATGATTTTGCGATAACGTACATATAGAGCGCAGGTGTTTTCTGCGCGTTTTTACAATCAACCAGCATCTGCCGTACATCGTTTTCGAGTCCGGAACCACTGTACGTATACTGCGCAACCAGATCCACGCCATCCCAGCTGGCGCCCAGTTTGACACCGAAGTTGAACCTGCACGGATCGAATTTTGCCCATGAACAGTGAATGACGAGTAAAAGAATGCCGATCGCTCTCATTAAACGCATAAATAACCTTTCACTGGATTTGAACCGTTCCGAAATTTTAATAATATAGTTAAAATCCTCGAATATTCGACGTGGCATTCCATGCTGTGGATTTGCGGGAATCCTGCAGCGAAGAGGGCCAGGCCGGACCTATCTTGAGCTGCAGAAACCGGCCGGCGCTCCTGGAATAGCCGCAGATCACCAATGCAACAAGGATCGAAACCCGTGCACGTATCCGTAACATAGTTCCTCCTGGGATCATCCAATCTCAACGAAAATGGTGTTCATCTTTGGAACCGGACCGGTTAAAATATAGTGGATCGCCGCGCTGAACGACAATCGCGGTCCGCCGTTTGTCCGGTCCGGACATGCAGGGCCGGTGGTGAGCGGTTTTGCCGGCCCCGGGCGTCCGATGTTATATGGGACCGTCGCTGCCCGGTACTATTTTTAGGTTAGAGACATGCGTCAGAAACTGCCAACGTTTTCCGGAGTTTTCAAATGAAACGGTTGCACATTGTTCCGATTACGGCAGGTTTCCTGCTCCTCACCGGCTGTTACACCACGCTCATGCGGGTAGATCCCGCCCCGCAACCCAGGGAAACCGTCGAGTGGGTAGTGGATTCCACAACCGGCGACACGGTAAAGGTAATCAAACAGGTGGATACGATCGTAACCCAGGACCGGCAAACCTGTGTCTGGGAACGGGATCTGCTCGGGTACCCTCATCTGCGGTGCTATAACTCTTATTACCCCCACGACTGGTTTTATTACAACTACAGTCCCTGGTGGTATCGTAACGATCCCTACTGGTACGACTATACGCGGTGCCCGCGTTACTATTATTACGATCCCAGCTGCGGACGCTGCAGGTATTCCGCGGACGGCTCCTATCGCACACGTTCCCGTGGCTCGTATTATCATGACGAGGGCGGTACGGGAAGCGGTGCCTCCGGCGCTTCGTACCGCAGCAGGACCCATGGTATTCCGGATCCAAAAACCGCCGGCCCGGCAAATCGAACGGGTTCCGCCCCGGTAACCGGAAACTCCCCCACCGCGAGCGGAGGAACCGGCAAGGCACAGGGTGAGATCGTGGTACCCTCCGGCGAGGGAAAATCCGTAATTGTTCGTGAGCGAAGAGGATCGGTTCCGGAAGCCGGTACAGCGGCCCCCGTTCAGCATACCGCTCCATCTCCCGGCGCGACCGCCGGAACCGCTCCGGCGCCCGCACCATCTTCAGGCCCTGCCACGGCAGCTCCGGCTGCAAAATCTTCTCAGCAGCAGACGGCACCGCACCAGGCCCAGGAGAATCCACGGCACAGAAATCCGAGGAGCCGCTAATGAAAAAGAATATTTATAAAGCCATCCTGATCTCGGGATGTCTCGTTTCACTCGCCTCTGCAGGAGACGGGGATGATGTCCCGATGCGCCTGATTCAACCTGCGGGAGTGGGAGGCCGAGCATACGGGCTCGCCAACAACCATGTGGCGCTTTCATCCGGTGTTTCGGATCTTTACTGGAATCCGGCCGCGCTCGCCTTTTCGGTTACCCGGGAGTTTCAGGCATCCCTTTTCGGAATTCGTACGAACAGCGCCTCCGAGTTCTTCGGTACCGGGGTTGAAAACAACATCCAGCGTTTCGGTCTGGGAAGCCTCGGGTACTCAATGGCGGTTCCGGCGACACGCGGAGGGTTGTCCTTCGCGTTCTCCCTGAGCAACCCCCTCGTGTTCGACGATGTGTGCGACTGGGCGGGAACATACGAATATATTCCCGCCGGGGAGATCGTGAATGTCGAACAAAGCACGAAAAGAATCACCGGAGGGCTCAAATACTGGACCGGCGGGCTCGGGATCCAGGTGGCCAGAAATCTCGGGCTGGGTGTCGCCGCGTCACTGGTGACCGGAAAGGAGAAGACAACCTACGAATACTCCGAGTTATCCAGTTTGTACGATCCCTATTTTTTCAACGACCGGATAGAAGCCCGGTACGTGGGGTACGACCTTCGGGCGGGTCTGAGCTACAATACGGACAATTTCGATATCGGGGCGAGGATCGTCGCTCCACAGGCGCTTCGGCTCAGGGAGAGAGTGAACCGCGGACCCGAAACGCTGTACCGGATGTACTCATCCTGGTCCGGAGCCGCAGGTGTCAGCCTTACTTTTCCCTTCCTGACCCTTACCTCCGAAGTGCGCGGAACGCTGCCGTACGGCTACGTTTTTCCCGAACTGGACATTCCCGAAGGGTGTCAGGCGGGATATTCCAAAATGGGAGGCGGCATCGGCATCGAGATTCCCCTGCCCTTCATACCCGTAATCGTGCGCGCCGGCTACTCGATTGACGAGCTGGACCTGAATCAGTATATCTATCTTTACGAAGATCAGGATATAGTCGACTATCCGTGGAGCCCGGACGACGGAGGAGTGAAGGTCGATCGCGACAGACATCATATTTCCGCGGGCATCGGCTATACGACATCCTCGATTTCATTCGACCTCGCGTATGGATTCTCGACCTGGGGTATGACAACCAACACTTATCGTGAAGAAACCTTCAACGCGCACCGGCTCCTGGCCTCACTCGCGGTCAGGTTCTGATCGTGAAGGAGGTCGTCATCCATTCCGATGGAGCATGCAGCGGAAATCCGGGACCCGGAGGGTACGGCGTCATTCTCTCGTGCAAAGGAGCGACCAGGGAACTCTCCGGCGGCTTCAGGAGAACCACCAACAACCGCATGGAGCTCATGGGCGTCATCGCCGGGCTCGAAGCGCTCAAGGAACCGTGCAAGGTCAGAGTGGTTACCGATTCGCGATATGTGGTGGACGGCATCGAAAAGGGATGGGCCCGCCGCTGGAAGGCGAACGGATGGAAACGGAACTCGAAGGAACCCGCCGTCAATCCCGATCTCTGGGATCGGCTGCTCTCACTCCTCGACCGCCATTCCGTTAAGTTTTCATGGATTCGCGGGCATGCCGGACACCCCGAGAACGAAAGATGCGACAGCCTGGCGGTGGCCGCCGCATCGCGTCCGGGTCTTCCCGAGGACAATTACCCCTGAAAGAGACCGCATCTTCTTGAGAGATAACACGCAATTAAGCATAGACAAAATCTCTTCCGTGATGTACCTTTAAATCAGTACATCACCACGCTACCGCATCTTTTATACCGCGAATAACGTGTTCTGATCTAATAATGATCCGATAACGCAATATCCTGCAGACTGCCTCGAACATCAGGGCTTGGTGTTCAAGTTATCACTGCGAAGGCCCTCCATGACAACAGCACAGTCGGGCGGAAAAAAGGCACTTTCAACCATTTAAGGTTCATTTATGCAATTTTCGGAATTCAATCTCACCGCGGACCTCGTCAGGGGAATCGAGGAGGCGGGCTACGCTTCGTGCACCGAAGTACAGCAGGAAACGCTTTCCCATACACTCTCCGGTAAGGACGTGTTCGTGCAATCCCAGACCGGAACCGGAAAAACCGCGGCATTTCTGATTTCCCTTTTCGAGCTCATCGAGCGCGGCGGCAGAAAAGAAAAGGCGCTTATCGTCTCACCGACCCGCGAACTCGCGGTACAGATCGCTGAGGAAGCGAAATTGCTTTCTCTCTATCTGGATTACAACATCGTGACCATTTTCGGTGGGGTGGGGTATGCGCCTCAGCAGCGCGCCATTGCGGAAGGAATCGACCTGCTCATCGGGACTCCGGGCCGGCTTATCGATATGAGCAACAAAAAGCTGCTCCCCCTCTCTCAATTCAATTACGCGGTCATAGATGAGGCCGACCGGATGTTCGACATGGGATTCGTCCAGGACATCCAGACCATCCTGCGGCGTCTTCCGTCGAGGGAAACACGGCAGACGATGCTCTTCAGCGCGACGCTGAGCCCCGCGGTGAAGCGCCTCGCCTCCGGTTCGATGAACGAACCGGCCGAGGTCCATATCGAATCCGAAAACGTGACGGTGGATACGATCAACCAGGAAGTGTATCATGTGGGTTCCACAAGAAAAATGGAGCTTCTGCTTGGACTTTTGAAAAAATACGGAACTCCACGCACGCTTGTCTTCGTGAATATGAAGCAGATGGCGGAAGAGGTGGCCGAACGGCTCCGGGGCAACGGATTCGATGCTGAATACCTTACCGGAGATCTCGCCCAGCGGCAGCGACAAAGGAGAATCGACCGTTTCAAGAACAACGAGTTACCCATTCTCGTCGCGACCGACGTCGCCGCGCGCGGCATTCACGTCGACGATCTCGAGCTCGTGGTCAATTACGACATTCCCATGCACAGTGAAAACTACGTCCACCGGATCGGGAGAACCGCCCGGGCGGGAAAAAGTGGACATGCGATAACGCTCGCGTGCGAGATATTCGTAGAGTTTCTCGCACCCATCGAACAATTCATCAAGATGAAAATTCCCCCAGTCATCGCGGAAGAGGAACTCTATGTTGCCGATTCGACGGCGGGGAGGAGTTTCAGGCGTGACCGACGCCGCCCCGCCGAGCGGGATCGGGGATCCTCCCGCGGAGGACGACACTCCGGCGGCAGCGGCGGAAGACATGCAACCCGGTCCGATCGGGGGAAAAGCCGCCAGGATTCGCAAAGACGAAACTCCCGTGACGGGCGCATCAGGGAAGGACACATCAGCGGCAGTCAAGAACGCGAGATCACGGGGAGCGCCCATCGGAGGCCCGAAGAATCCGAAACCTCCAGGCGTTCGACCGGAACACGCGAGAGGAACGGGGAAGGCAGAATACCGTCATCGCACATTCGCGACAGACGGTCGTTCGAACTGCAGCGGCACCGCGAGACCGCGGCACCGCCGCGCAAGGCAGCCGAACTTCCGGAGAAGAAAAGGAACATCCTCTCCAGACTGTTTTCTTTCCTGCGTTAGTCCGCCGGTGGAAGACCGGGGCGGGTCTTTTCAGTGTCTCTTTACATATTCCACAAAGACGTCCTCGAGGGAAGTTCCGTTCCCGGCCAGGCTGGAAATGGAATCCTTGACCACGATTTCCCCCTTGTCAAGAATCGCCGCGGTTGAACAGAGCTTCTCAACTTCCGAGAGGATATGTGAATTCAGAAGCACCGTGACACGGTCGTGTTTGACCCTTTCGAGAATCGTGCGGAACTCCCTTATGCCCAGCGGATCGAGACCTGTGGTCGGTTCATCGAGAATGAGTACGCGGGGAGCGCCGAGCAGCGCCCCGGCCAGGCCGATACGCTGCAGCATGCCTTTCGAGTACGCCCCGGAGCTGCGTCCCGCGTCGCCGCTCATCCCCACCAGTTCGAGGAGCCTGTCGACAGCGGCCCGTCGTGCCTTCCCGTCCAATCCGGCAAGGACGGCCTGCCGTTCAAGGTAGGATCGACCGCTCAGGTACGAAGGAATCCGCATGACCTCCGGAAGATAACCTATCACACTCCGCGCCCCTGCATCGGTCGATGAGACTCCATGAATCCTCGCGGAGCCCGAGGTGGGGCGGGT
>CAZGVZ010000134.1:0-2260 GCA_964529145.1 uncultured Fibrobacteraceae bacterium
ATCGTTAATAAATCGGAATCGTCCGCTTCGAGTCTATATCTCCGAGATCGAGACACGGCCTTCACATTGGCCACAGGAACCGCGGCATGTGCCGTATGTCCCCCTGGAACAGCGATGGAACGAGGAGGAACTTCGAGAGGCGTTACGAGCCTTATCTGCGGTACGTCGTGATAAAGCGGATGATTTACAATCCCCCGGGACCGTGGATGAACGAGTACGTAAGGATTACCCGGTAAGATGGCGAGAAGATCTCGATGTCGACCGGGCAATCGTGTAATCCTCGATCCCTATGACATCAATCCGGTACTTCGAGCCGGTACATGATCCAATTCGTGTTGTCATTGTAAAAAAACATTTTTTTCTCGGAGATGCGGGAAAGCTGGGAAAATTCGGTCGACCAGGGGCCTATGAGGCCGTCGCCGCCAAACGCTCCTTCGGCCACGCCGTTCCGGATTCGCTTGCAATAGAGGTTGGCATCCTCCGTTGTGTAGGTGATATACGGGATTTCGTCGATCACTGTGACTGTAAGGTTGCCGAGGCCCGGTTCGGAATCCCCGGACGGCCACAGCTTATGCCACGATCCGTTGCTGTAGGTGAATACACCCTTGTCGGGAACTGCGATATGGAGGATGCCGTCATCGCTCCGCGTCAGGATATTGTGTTGAAAGGTTGTCGACACGACGGTTCCGTCTTCAGTTCCGACAGGGCTCCAGGAGGACGAGGAAAGAGAGTGAACCTTGACGGGATTTTCATATATGAACGATCCGCAATGTGAATACAAGGCAGTTTGGAGGTAGGCGATATCCGTATAGACGAGGGGGTTCTGGATGGCGTTCCAGGTGCCGCCGCTGAGAATGTAGGAGGTGGAACTCACGTTGCTCCTAAACTCGGTTTCGTTGACACAGAATGCTATGGCTCCACCCGAGGAAACCGTGATGTTATTGGAGGAGAAGGACTGTATGGGAATGAGATCAGGTTTGCTCACCACGGTCCCCATTCTGCTCCAGGTACTGCCGGAGAGCTGGTATACCATGAAGTTCTGGTCGTACGATACAAGATTCCCGTCCCCGTCGAAATTGCTTTTAGCCGGTTCAAGCAGAACCACCGGGGAGTTGTTGTTGTTCAATGTGAACGAATACCGCATTGCATTGTCGTCGCTCCAATACTCTTGCAGGTCGGAGAGTTCGATAGACAGTGCGCTAAATGAACCCCATGTTCCTGAAACCATATTATATCTCCCGAAATTGAACACGTGTCTATCCGAGTACGAGTCGAGCGAAGCACGGACGGGAACGCCTTCATTGTCGAATTCAAATTTGAAGTTATCCGGCTCCTCTTTGGCAGACCATCTTCCGGCCTTGACGATATATTCGGACGTACGGGCCGTGTCGTTGTTGTTGTCGATGGCAACCGCCGAAAAGCGGTGGATTCCGTAAGCGAGGCCGGCGATCGTGAACTGGTAGGGAGGTGAATCGTCCGTTGAGGGATCGTTGTTGTGGTACAGAACGACCCGGGAAACCGTGCCGTCCTCATCGTTTGCCGTAACCGTCAGGGAGAGCGCAGTACCGGCCAGCACGGTATCTACCGTTCGGGTGAGGCTCAGGACGACCGACGGTTTCCGATTGACATTGATGACCGTGATCGAAAGGGAATCGTTCCTGGTTTCCTGGCCGCTCTCGACTCTTATATAAAGCCTGAAAATAGCCTGTGAACCCGATTGGACCGCATCGTAACCGGGTTTGACCTTCAGCCGGATCCGGTTCGCAGTCACGGTCGAGGTTACCCAGGCCGGTACATCGCCTGTAATGGTGAGCGAGGGATCCGTCAGGTCGGGATCGGTCGCGACAATCTCCCGCGAAACCGAATCGGCCTCGTTGACGGAGATCGGGGAAAGACCGCCGATCACGACCGGGTCCTCCTTGGCCGTGATCACGATCGTCACGGCCGTCGCGGCGCCGACGCCTCCGTTCGCGTCCTTCGCGCGATACGAGAACGTGGCGGTTCCATTGACGTTTGCTGCCGGGGTAAAGACGAACGCCCCGTTCGAACCGAACACCAGGGATCCCATTCCGCCCGAAACCGAATCGACGAGTTCCGCCGTGAGGTCGTCGTTTTCAATGTCGGAGTCGTTGTGGAGGACCCCGTCGGCCGTGGTGACCGTAAGGACACCGTCTTCATCGGCGGTATACATGTCTTCGCCGGATTCGGGGTCGTCATTCACAGCCGATACGCGTATCGCCACCAGGCCCGAATCGCTGTC
>CAZGVZ010000134.1:2277-3745 GCA_964529145.1 uncultured Fibrobacteraceae bacterium
TAATAAAAGGTGTCCGGTCCGTCGTAGTTCGCGTCCGGCGTGTAGGTGATCCTGTCGCCATTGACCTCTCCAAGGGAGCCATGCCCGGGTTGTACGAGAATCCTGTACTCCAGCTCTTCGGAGGGAGTTTCCAGGTCGCTGCCGACCATTGTCAAGGTGGTGTCATGGTCTTCCGGGATGGTGAGGGACAAAGGAACGACTGTCGGTTTCTGATTATCGGATGCCACCGCGATGGTGATGACCCCCGTGGAGCTATGTAAATCATCGGAATCCACGGCGATATAATACAGGGAATCGACCCCCTTGAAATTTTCCGATGGGGCGTACACCAGCACAGGTGATGACCCGGAGTCGAGCGTTCCGGAAAGGGGGCCTCCCGTGATATGGAAGGCAAGCGAGCTGTCTTCGACATCCGAGCCCTGTAACGTAATGGTGAGCGGGGTGTTCAAATCGGTCGACAGGGCGCGGTTGGAAACGACGGGTGTGTCATTGATTGAAGTTACAGTAAGCGTCACTTTCGCGGAATCACTGTACAGCTTTCCGTCGAATACCATGTAGTAGAAAGAATCGATCCCGTTGAAATCGCGGGACGGAGTGTACGTGAGCGTGTCGCCCCCGATCTCGCCCAGTTCACCGAAAACTGGACCCCCGACAATCGAGAACACGAGATCGCCGTGTTCGGTATGGGAATCGGTGCCTTCCAGGGTGATTTTCAAAGAAGAATCCTCTTCGAGGGTAAGTGACAGAGGATTTCCTGCGGGGGGCGTATCTCCGGCTGAAACATTGATGACGATCTTGCCTGGTTCACTCGTTCTATCGCTCCGGTTCGTCGCGGTGAACCGCAGGGTATCGGATCCGGAAAAATCCGGTTCGGGTTCATAGGTTACACGAGGCATTTCAGAAGTATCGATCGACCCGTGAGAGGGGAAAGAGACTATGGTGAAGGAAAAGACGGAATCGGTGTGATCGATAGCGGAGAGTTCGAACGAAACGGTTTGTGAGTTGGTGATGTTATGGACCTGCTCTTCAGCAATGATATTTGCAGCCGTCATTACGGTTATGATGAAGGTTTGAGAATCACTCAAAGGCGGTTCGCCTCTGTCGGATACCGTCAAGGTGAGGGAATCGCTGCTCTCCGCGCCTTCCGGCGGCGTCCAGGTTATCGTTCCGCTCGAGGTATCGAAAGCCATTTGAGACGGATTCTTTCCCGAGAGCGTCCAGGTGAAAACCGAGTCTTTGAGATCCAGAACGACCGGTTCATAGCGCCATTCTTCGCCTTCCACGGCAGATGATTCCGGTGTGCTCGTTATTATCGGGGCGACATTTCCGGTTGTATCGCAAATCGTGACCGTCACCAGGATTTCGGCGAAGGTGTCGTTGTCGATCGCTTTGAACAGAACGGAATATTCTCCAGCGTCGTCACTGTCCGATTGCCAGGTGAAGAGACCCGACTCGAGCGTCGCGGTGG
>CAZGVZ010000134.1:3755-4248 GCA_964529145.1 uncultured Fibrobacteraceae bacterium
TGACCTTCGCGGCCAGTGCCGTCGAAACCCTCGTCGAATACCAGCCGACGGCGCAGCCGCCGCATATCGAGCTCAACATCCCGCAGCCGCCGCAGGTGGTGGCGCAGCGCTGGGCCCGCGACCGCGTCGCCCTCGTCCGTGGCTTCGACCGGAATTTCCAGGAGGTCTCCATGATGAAGAATGTAGTACTCCAACGGAGAACCGGCAGTGAAAACCGGAACGGAATTATCCTTTGTGCTTCCTGAATGAACGAGAATTTTCACCTGATCGGTGCCTGTTGTACCATCGGACATGTAGGTTGTCAGCAGGATGATCTTTATACCGGGAGATGTGAGGATCAGCTCGAATGCGTCTTCATGAGACGTATTTTCGGTATCGATTCTTCGGGTGATGACCGTATCCGGACCTGCGTCTCCTGTGGTGGAATCACCAGAAAACATCTCGATTTTGATCGAATCGATATATTTGACAAATCTGTAGGTAATGTCGACCT
>CAZGVZ010000134.1:4268-6874 GCA_964529145.1 uncultured Fibrobacteraceae bacterium
GCGAGTCGCTCAACCGGGTGACTGGAGAATACACATGTAGCAGACCGCTCGCGTTCCCGGGGTTATCGTGGTCTTCAGGAAGGGTACAAAAAAGAATCTGTAACAGGCACATTACAGGTACGAGACAGGAAAAACAGGTATGTTTCATAAAAACCCTCTTTTGTACAAATGAAAGATGAAGCTTCTAATCCATGCACGGATGTGTACTGGGATGAACCCTGGCGACCCAGAACCCCTTACGCCGCCGTCCGCGAGACGGGATGTGCAAAGAGATCAATCCGAACAGGGTTCAAATTGAGATCTCCTGATATGGGCCGGGCCTCATTCATGGAATATAGGTACCTATTGGCACCAAAATCAAGGATTCGCGTCTCTGCCGCGGACACCGGGTGAAGGGCTTGCGATGTACCGGCATGGAACGAGACGGCCATCGCAGGTACATCGTATGAAGATCAGGACCCATGCGATGTGTCTGAAAGATGCAAAATCCGAACAGTATATGTTTCCTTATCAACATTATTTGAAATATGGTATCTATCATCACAGGGATAGACATCAGAGGCGATTTATTCGGTTAAATACACTTCTCTTTTCTGGGTCGTTTTATGGCATCGGCCGTTGCACAATGGGGGCCCAAAGAGTTCGAAGAGGGGGAGATCATCAGTTCGAACTCCACAAGTACAGGGTGATTATCATGTCGAATTCCGGAAAGTTATCCACAGGTCTGCCGGAACCGGTGTAGAGCGATCGTCAGTATAGAAAATCGGAGATTTTAGTGGATGTAAGCGCGGAAACAGCGGTTTTTCCTCCGAATCCGCACACACCGAAACCCAGAGAGACCTGATTATATGTGACATCATCCAGGAAACCCCATTGCACACCGAATTCGAGTTGGATTCCGATACTGTTCGAGAAAGGAATGATGACACCCACACTCAGCGGCAGAATGAACATAAGATCCTTATCAGTGCCTTCCAACGGCTGCTCATAACCGGAAAACTCTTCGTAACTACTTGTAATGAACGATCCCTGAGGGCTTGTCAGAAGATACGGAATCATTTCGCCGTTGAACACGATGCCCGTCTCGAGCCCGAACCCGAATCCATTGATCTTCTGTTTTTTCATGAACGTGCCTTTCCATGAGAGCTTCGGCCCAAGGATAAAATTATCGGCGGGAAAATATCTCACTATGGGCGAAAGTTCGACAGTATTGACCCGGTCGAAACTGTATCCATGGAGTTTTGCCCCGAACGAATTATAGCTGAAACTCCCGCCATACCACATGTCTCCCTGCCGGCCTCCGAACCCCCGGCCGCTGGACCGGGATGACGCGAAAAGCATGCAAACCGTCGCGATCGCGAGCGTCATTCTTGACATAGCCACTCCTTTCCCTGCATATCACATCGAGGGCATTCTCACCTTGATGCCACGTTTGCGGAGATATTTCTTAATGTCGTGAACGGTGTATTCACCGAAATGAAGGATCGAGGCGACCAGGGCCGCGTCCGCGCGGCCTTCGGTCAAAACCTCATAAAGATGTTCAGGCGCGCCCCCTCCTCCGGAAGCGATGACCGGAATCGAAACAGCGTCGGCGATCATGCGCGTGAGACGGATTTCGTAGCCTTGCCTCGTGCCGTCCGCGTCGATGGAGTTGATTACCAGTTCCCCGGCTCCGAGCGCTTCGCCTTTCCGGGCCCATGCGAGCGCATCGATGCCGGTATGGCGACGTCCGCCGTGGGTGACTATTTCGTACCCCGAAGGAGTGCCTGGAGTGACGGGTACGGCGAGCACATCCATCGACAGCACTGTCGCCTGCGCGCCGAGCGACTGTGACACCCGCGTTACCAGGGCCGGGTCCGAAATGGCGGCGGTGTTGAGATTCACCTTTTCGGCGCCCGCAAGTCGTACCCGGGTGCAATCCTCCATGGTGCGCAGCCCGCCCCCTACGGAAAACGGGATGAAAATACGTGATGCGACAGCCTCTACGACGTCGATCATTATGTCCCGGTTGTCGCTCGATGCGGTAATGTCGTAAAAAACGAGTTCGTCGATGCCGTCTTCATAATAGCGCCGCGCCGTTTCAACCGGATCTCCGATGTCGCGCGTATCGACGAAACGCACGCTCTTGGCGAGCCTTCCATTTCTCACGTCAAGGCAGGAAACGATACGTTTGCTCAGCATGGCTCGCCGCTCCACGAATTGAACCGGGTGAGGAGGGAAAGGCCGGCCTTCCCGCTTTTTTCCGGGTGGAACTGTGTCGCGATCAGGTTGGCTCTGCCGATGACCGCCGGAAACCGGATCCCGTAGTCGCAGAGCGCGACGACATCACCGGAATCGAACGGCTGCGGATAGTAGGAATGCACGAAGTAGAACTCCTCTGCCCCGGTGTCTCCGAGTACCGGATGGTTTCTCATCACGATGAGCGAGTCCCATCCCATATGGGGTATTTTCAGCGATGTGTCCGAAAAAGAGAATTTCGGAGATGTACCTTCGATAAGGCAGAGACACGGGAGGTCGGTTTCCTCTGAAGAGGAAAGGATGATCTGGGTTCCGAGGCAGATTCCCAGGATGGGTGTTCCCCGCCTGAACGCTTCAAGGAGCGCTTC
>CAZGVZ010000134.1:6884-9264 GCA_964529145.1 uncultured Fibrobacteraceae bacterium
GCATGACCGACACCGGGAAACACGATTCGCTCCGCGCGTCGGATTCTGTCCGGATCAGGGGTGATGCTGCAGGAAATCGAGAGATAGTCGAACGCCCGCTGAACCGATGTTATATTGCCCGCGTTGTAATCCACGATAGTGATCATAGTTACATTGAAAATATGATCTGCGCCGGATGACCGGTAGAGCGTGCGGAACGGCCCGGAGGCCGCGTGATCGCATCGCAGCCATGCAGGGGGACCGAGGTAAACTGGTGGATATTCGGGTAAACGGGGGTTATTTTATAAAGGTCCCGAACGGCGGAGATTCTCGGAAACAGTACCGGTCGGGGTGAAGTCATGTCCTGCCGGAGCATGGCGATTTTTATCACTGTTTTCCGCAGATGAGGGTGCGGAGATCTTTTCTTTACTTGTAATCAAGGAGGGTGTCGCTTGGACGAGGGTACGATAAAAGAGTATGACGGATATCTTTTCGATGCGGATGGTACCCTCTTCGACACCACCGATCTTATCGTCCGTTGTTTCCAGAACACCGCTCGCCTGTTCGGGTTGCCCTTTCCCGGCCGGGAACTTATCGTAAGTCATATAGGTCTGACACTCAGGGATCAGATGGAAACCTATTTCGGAAAGCTCCCGGATGAGCTTTACGCGAAATACAGGGACGCACACATGGCCTATCAGCTCGAGATCTACCGTGATCACCTCAGGCTTTTCCCGGGTGTGGCGAATGCTCTCGGATGCCTGAGGGAGCGAGGCAAGCGGTGCGCGGTCGTGACCTCACGCCTTCTGTACACGCTCACCATATATCTGGAAGAGACGAACATCCTGCGGTGTTTCGACGTGTTGATAACCCCCGAATGCACGCAACGGCATAAACCCGATCCTCAACCCGCGCTCGAGGCGTTGCGCCGTCTGGGAACAGAGGCTGGGCGGTCGCTTTTCATCGGCGATGCCTCATACGATATAGAGTGCGGCGCCGCGGCCGGAACCGATACCGCGTTCGTCACCTGGAGTCACAATCCGGCAGGGTCGCTCCGTAAGCGGCCTACCTACATCTTTTCCGACATGGCGGACCTTTGCGTATGGTAAAAAGAACAGGGCCGGTCCATTACAGGACATTTGCGGTCGGGATCGTTCTGTGGTTCTCCTGCGGACCAGATTCTCCATGGGGTCGCCAGGGGGCGGATCTCGCCGCCAGGCAGTACGAGTTCGCGGCGGAGCTCCTGGACGCGTTCTTAATATTCCGGGACCGGCTGCCCTCGGACCTGTACGGCTTCGACACCCCCGAGGATCTGTACGAGTCGGCAGGGGACCGTTTTACCTTCTACCTTGACAGTGAGGCGTCAAAACCCATGCGTGGGATGCTCTCGACCGACAATTACGGCATAGGCATCCTGATCGATACGGTACAGGGAATTTTCTATCTGAAAAGAGTGTTTCCCGATGCACCGGGCGCGCGTGCGGGTCTGCAGGACCTGGATACCATCGTCACCGTCGGCACGGTACAGGTTACCGGGTTGACCGTCGAGGAGCTGATGGGATTGCTCAGAGGTGAAAACGGAAGCGGCGTGGTGATTGGAATCAAGAGGGGTGAGGAGCTCAGAAACTTTACAATTGTCCGTGGGCCCTACAGGGCTCCGAGTGTTTTTGTCGACCTTATCGATTCTTCCACGGCGATGATCACGCTGACCGGATTTTTCGAGAACACCTGCAGGCCCGGAGGTTCTTCAGCGGAGTTCACCTCCGCGCTCGAGGAGACCGATGCCCAAAAGACGGCTATCCTCGACCTGCGCGGAAACGGAGGCGGTCTGGTATGGCAATGTTTCGAGATCCTTGGCACTCTCGTCCCGCAGGGAACTCCCATGATCAGAAGTTCTTTGAGGAACATAGATCCCGAAACGGGAAAACCGTACTGCGTCGATACTGTGTTCCTTGCGGAGGGTTCGGGGATCGCCGCGGATCGGACATGGCATATTCTCGTGGACTCGAATACCGCCAGCGCGTCGGAACTGCTGACGTCATGTCTGATGCAACGGCCCGGGGTCACGGTGATCGGAGATACCACGTTTGGAAAAGCGCGAGGTCAACAACCGGCCTGGGGTCCGGATTCGGTCTATGCACAGGTTACCTGCATGCTTCTGGAACCGGTCGGAACATCTCCGGTTTCCTACGATGAAACCGGCATCATACCGGATGTGACAGTCGGGAGTTCCGAAGACGCATTCGAGTTGGCCATGGAGAGGATACATCCCGGGGAAACGGTTGCCGCCAAGCGGAGAAGGAAACATTCCGGTTCCGGTTTCGGGTTCACCGATGGATCGCCGCTCCACTTCGAGTGCCCCGCGGCGCTCCTTCCCATGAGGTACCATCATGATTGAAGT
>CAZGVZ010000135.1:0-4133 GCA_964529145.1 uncultured Fibrobacteraceae bacterium
GTCGGCACCTTTTACGAGTACGATCCGCCGGAGATCACCCCGGCGGCATCCCCGGCGTCGATCCCGAAAAGAGATCCGGTCTCTCTGAGCTGCACGCCGGGAACCGGCCGTGTCGTGATGAGATACCGGGTCCGGACTGCGGGACAGATGGCGACCCTTACGGTGTTTTCGCTTTCCGGGAAGAAGGTGGCGGCACTTGCGCAGGGAGTGAAGGCCGGGGAGGAGTACCGTACGGACTGGAACACCGCAACCGTTCCGCAGGGGACTTATCTCGCCAGGCTCGATACCGGCGCCGGTGCGCTGAGCGCACTGTTTGCCGTGCAGAGGTGAGACGACCCTGCTTCGCGAAAGATAAAACACTCTTTTCGCTCATGAACGGCAGTGACCTGCCGCTCATGATTTTTGCAGCCTGCCGCGATAGAGATTATTTTCAGTTCGCCCGGAGATCATCCAGGTTTCCGCTGTTCACCGACCCGGAGAAATCATGTTTTCATACCCGACAGGAGATAATCGCGAACGATGAAAATCCATTACGGCACTGTTCCCCGGAGCGCGATAGGTTGTATTGCACTGCAGCTCCTTACTACGTCTTTTCACGCGTACGGACAAATGGGAAACTACTCCTCACATGCCGTCTCCGGCAGAAGTGTTGTGATCACCGGCAGTTCGGGAGAGAAGATCCGGATCACTCCCTATGGCGATCACATGATGCGTATTCAGGCCGCAAGGGAAGAGGAGGATTTTTATCCCGACGACCGTTACGAGATGGTGGTTCGGCACGATTGGGAAGGGAAGTGCGCGGTCGACAGCGGCGACGCATCCGCATTGACGGTTTCGACAGGCGTCCCCGACGGCATTTCGGTTACGGTCACTAAAAATCCGCTCCGGCTCGCCTTCGCCCTGAAGAACGGGGACGGTCCGTTGCTCAGGGAGAGCGAGGGCGTCTCCTGGAACGGAAACAGCGTCACCGAATCGTTCGTCGCTACGGCCGACGAGCACTTCGCGGGTCTGGGGCACGAAGCTTACGGCCGCATCGAAAAACTGGACAGGAGGGGTACGAGCCTCAAGGTCACCCGGGGTTCGGAGGGTGCGTGCGTGGTTCCATTCTACGTTTCCTCGAAGGGGTACGGACTGTTCCTGAACACTACTTTTACACATACAATTACCCTCTGCAAAAACGAGGTCTACTCTCTTTCCATCGACGGCGAGGGGTATGGCGGACGGATGGATTATTTCTTCATCGCCGGGCCTTCGCTCACCCGGGTGATCGATCTTTACACTCAGCTCACAGGCCGCCCGAGGTTGCCCCAGAAATCGATCTTCGGTCTTCACCTTTCCGATAAATCCGACCCGGACAACAACGGCGAACAGTGGTGGAAAAAGATGATCACCGACCATCGCAACGCAGGTTACGCCATCGACCACCAGGTCAACGACAATGCCTGGAGGGCGTCGAACGCAGCGACGAGCGGCCAGAAGAACTCCTGGTTCGAATTCCGGAGAGACCGCTTCCCAGATCCGGCGGCGTATAAACGGTGGTGCGACGCGAACGGCGTGACCGTGACGCTCGACCTCAACCGGCCCGGCATACCGTTAAACCAGAGCTGGAAAAGCGAGTACAGCATACCTGGGACGAACGATTGCCCCGATTTCACGAACCCCGCGGCCCGTAAGTGGATCTGGCAGCTTTTCTTCACGAAGGCGTTCGATCCTTCACTCGGGTATCCCGGAGACGCGGTCTGGCTCGACGAATTCGATTACCCCGATCACGACCATTCGACGACGCTTTCAAACGGAAAGAGATGGGCGGAGGAATCGATCAACTACCATTTCGACCTGCTCAAAGCCTGCGTGGAGGAGGGGTGGGATTCAGCCATGGGGGAGGCGAAGCGGCCCTATTTCTGGAGCAGGGGCATAACCGCAGGCGCGCAGCGGTTCGGCTCTCACTGGAGCGGAGATATCGACGGCAACTATACCGACATGAAATATCAGGTCAAGGCGATGCAGTCCGCGGGGATATCGGGATTCCCCTTTTTCAATCACGACGCGGGCGGGCATGTCAACCTGACGTCGAACAGCGACAACAGCTACCGCCAATGGGACATGGGTTTTGGAAGCTTCACGCCGGTCTGGAAGCCGCACGGACCGTCCCATAAGCGCTGGCCGCAGCAGCGCAGCAGCGTATGTCAGGTCACGGCCGGAACACATATCACCACGCGCTACCGCATGATCCCCTATATCTACAGCTATGCCTACCAGGCGCACGTCACGGGAATCCCCATGGCAAGGCCGATGTTCCTCGAAGACAAGGACAACGAGACCGCCTGGCAGAAAGAGCTCCAGTATTATTGGGGCAGGGAGCTCATCGTCGCCCCGAACTGCTCAGACGGCAACAACACAGTTCCGGTATGGCTTCCGAAAGGGAACTGGTACGACTTCCGTAATGACGCGAAATTCGCCGGAGACCGGACGGTCGACTATTCCGCAGCGACCGGAGTGGTGCCGGTATTTGTAAAGGAAGGCGCGGTGATCCCCATGGCTCAGTTCGCGAAATCCACCTTTTTCATCCCGAAAGACACGCTTTTCATTCATGTGTACACGGGTGCGAACGGCACTTTCCGTCTATATGAGGACGACGGCGTCACCGAGAAATTCCGGACAGCGAACGAGTTCCGGCTGACGGACATACGATTCACCGGGGAGAACCTTCGCCTCGAAGTCGGGTCGTCGAGCGGAACCTTTTCCGGAGCGCCTTCCCGCCGAAGCTGCAGGATCGTGTACCACGGATTGACCGACAAGTCCGCCCTGTACCACGATACCACGCCGGTTCAATCGTACGCAGAAGAGTCGGCCGTTCCCTCGAACGGGAGCGGTACGGTATGGGATTCCGAAAAAAAGCTGCAGACCGTCTACCTGCCTTCCCTTCCCGTGGACCGCGCTTTTACCGTTTCGGCCATTCCCACGGCTGCGCGGATCGGCCCGGGTGGAATAATGACCGGCGGCGGGGGAGGGGTACGGGTCTCGGGCGGCAGGATCGTCCTCGACGGCTCGTTTGCAGGAGCGAAGAGCATCTCGATCCATCGGCTCGACGGGCGCATGATCCGCTCGTATCCGAGATCGTTTGGTCCGGACGGATCGGGCGGGAAGCTTTACCTCAATTTACCGCGGATGAGCAGAGGGACCTGCCTGCTGCTGATCGAAACGGAAAACAGCGGCTTTGCGCGGCACATCGTGCTGCAGTGATACATTCCGTAAAAGCGAAATTTCATTTGCGATACCTTTAATGTGTTTCGCAGAGTTCTCTACCCCGAAGGGTTTTTTTCATCAGCCCGGGATTTCCTATCCCGGGTTAAGGGTATATTGCAGTATGCCGTTTTACCCTGAAAGGGTTATGTCTGTGTCCTAAGCCGGCTTCGCCGGAGAGGTCAGAGGCCAGTGGCCGGAACCTTTTCAAGAGGCCATATCCCTTTTTTCGGAATGGCAGGATTAATTTGATTATCACCCACTATCAATCATTAGCATAAAGGTCTGGAGAAGGAGTTTCGGGACTACTGCAAGCTTACAAGATCGATCAAGAAGAAAGGTATTCACAACCGGACAGCAGTGAGGATAGAAATGACTGACGAAAAAATCGGCGGCGCCGAAAAGAAGCTGTCTCAGGAAAGACACGAAGAACTGCTCGAGTTACTGGAATCCCGGTTCGAGGCTAACATGAACCGTCATAAAGGCATTGAATGGGCCCTGGTACAGGCTAAGCTGGAGGCCGATCCCGGAAAACTGCGGTCTCTCGGGGAGATGGAAAGAACCGGCGGTGAACCTGACGTCGTCGCCCATGATTCACGAACGGATGAGTACATCTTTTTCGACTGTTCGGCGGAGAGTCCGAAGGGCCGCAGAAATGTCTGTTACGACCGCGAAGGGCAGGAGGCCAGAAAGACGTTCAAACCGGAAAACAACGCCATCGATATGGCCTCCGCAATGGGTATCGACATTTTGACTGAAGAACAGTACTGCAAGCTGCAGGAGCTCGGGGAATTCGACAGGAAAACCTCGAGCTGGCTGAAAACGCCCGCCCCCGTCAGGAAGCTAGGCGGAGCCATTTTCGGAGACCGCCGCTACGGAGCCGTTTTCGT
>CAZGVZ010000135.1:4143-5033 GCA_964529145.1 uncultured Fibrobacteraceae bacterium
ATACCACAATGGGGCAGAATCCTACTATGGTGCCAGGGGATTTCGCGGCTCCCTCATGGTGTGAGCAATGGACAACCGGTGACTCACGGATGAGAATGTTTCCGGAAGGTCATCACCGGATGAGATGACCTTAATCCGGTCCGGCGACTGGCTCGGTGCGGGCGAGTACGCGTACTACCGCAGGACCGCGCCGAATTCGTCCGCCAGCGCCCTGCGCACCTCCTCCTGCAGCGCATTCACCTCGTCGTTGGTCAGTGTCCGGGTATGCGAGCGGTAGACGATCCGGAACGAATACGCCGTTCGGTCGCCGAACTTGACGTTGTCGTAGCGGTCGATCATCTTCACCTCCTCGACCATCCCCTCCTCGCTGCGGTTTCCGCTTCCGCGAATCGATTCGTAGAGCAGGTTGAGGGGAATGTTCCTGTCGAGTAGCAGCGAAACGTCCCGGAAGGTCGAAGGATACCTGCTCACTTCCCGGTAGGTCGAATCGAGCCCCGTGAATTGTCCGGTAATACGGGGATCCTCGAGCCGAAGAATGCGGATGTCGGGGATCGACATCTTCACCATGGCCAGCCGGTCGAGGCCGAAGCCGAACGCCCATCCATTGTAGAACTCGGGATCCAGGCCGAGCATCCGTAAAACGTTCCCGTGCACGAGACCCGCGCCCATGAGTTCGAGCCATCCGCCGTTCCATCCGATCTCGAGCTGGATGCTCGGATCTGTGAAGGGGAACGAGTCTCCGGTCTCGCGGCAGACGACATCGGGTCCGTATATCGACCGTGCGACAGCCGACGCTGCGGCCGACAGATCGTCGAGACCAATGATCAGGGACTCCTTCCTGCACAGGCGCAAGCCGTCGATCTGGTGGAAGACCGGGTAGTGGTTCCGGT
>CAZGVZ010000135.1:5043-9259 GCA_964529145.1 uncultured Fibrobacteraceae bacterium
GATTTCCCCCTGTCCGAGACGCCGCACCACCGCCGGATCGCGCAGATAGAAAGGCCAGAAAGCGGTGGTATGGGTCCGCAACACCCGTGTCGCGTCGATATAGAACGTGTCGCCCTCGCCGCGGGACGGGTGTCCTGCGGGCGCGTTGAGCAGATCGAAGTTCGTCTCCACGGAGACTGTCTCGGGGATTTCCACGATGTCGCACCCGTGGAGCACCGGCGCGGCAAGGACCGCATCGAGGACGAACTTGACCGGTGACCCATCTTTGCGGGTGAGGTCGGGCAAGGCTGCCAGGGCCCGCATACGCGTTCCCCGAGGGTCGGAACGCGACCGGAGGAGGCGGGATGCGTTGTACGAATCGTCGTTATAATGTAAAAGCATGATCGTTTCCTTAGAAAAGAGCTGCATTCCGTGTACGGTGGATTGCACCGAAAACTTCCGCCGCATCTTCCGCGCACCGGGGCACAAAAAATCGTCTGCCCGGGTGCGATTCCCTCGAAACGGCGGCAACAGGTTTTATAACGGGAAAAGAAGTGTTATTGCGCGCGGAGCGCAAAAAACAGGAATGCGAAGAAACGGCAAGAATGAGAAGTACGGTGAATCATACAATAAATATACATCCATTTCATTTTGTCCGGCACGTTTTACCCGGGGCAGCCCGTTGGAGGGGATCTCTCCTAACCTCCGGTAACGAGGACTGTTCCGACCTGGAGATGCCGAATCGACGTTTTCACATGAAAAATATACCGGTTATCCGAAGTTGTCCTTGATCTCTCCTATGAAACGGGTCCCGGCGGAATTCGCCGGTTGCCATTGACGCGAACAACCATTTATATTGACAGTAACATATCACAACACCGAGAAGCATCGATGTCCGCAGATCGCTTCATTTATCTCTCGTTTCCTTGTACGTACGATTCCGCGACCTGTGATCGGATGCGCCCCGGCGCATGACAGACAGGCATATCGTCAGCCGGGATCCGGTTTTCCGGATGACGGCTGCATCCGCGGGAGCGTTCCGCCGGGGCCGGTGTATTTCGGAGACCCCGGGACGCGACGGGGGAAAGGTGCGCCTTGGGGAGATCTTTTTTTGATTTTCGACAATGCATTGCATAAAGCCGGAATTCCGAAGATCGGCGGGATTCACGCCCTGAGGCACAGTTTCGCCACGCATCTGATGGAACACGGTACTGATACCCGCTGTGTCCAGGAACTGCTGGGACATGCCAATCTGAAGACCACCGAGATTTATATCCATGTCAGCACCGGGATGATTAGAAAGATAAAAAGCCCGATTTCCTTCCTGGACCACCCGAAAACATCCCGATAAGTGCAAACAAGCGGAATAAGGTGCCATTTTTGGCGTTTTTTTCCGGATTCACTCAGAAATGCGGACATCGGTGCGAAAATGAGGAAAATCTGTCGGTTTGAAAATGTGGGTAATTGTTCCACCTAATTGATACATTTAAAGCCCGAATTGGGCATGAAAAGAAGATTTGAATAAAATTTTGCATAAATCTCTTTGAAGAAAAATACAATTTCAAACAGACAGGTTTAATGCATAAATAGAACGGTGGTGACAAGAAAAACAATGATACCATACAAAAAACGATCCAGGGCACCATAATTCCTGATTTGGAACAAATAATGCCCTGATCATGGTATTTTTAGGTAAATTTGATAGGGCACCCTTGATCCCGTTAGGCAAAATAGGTTTGGCACCCAAAGACAGAAGAATGGGCGGCAAAGGCAATGAATAGAATGATAGAATCAGGAAAAAAGATATGAAAACCCCATTAATTTATCTGGATACCTCCGTTATTGGAGGTTGTTTTGATACTGAATTTGAAAAATGGTCAAACGGATTATTTACGGATATTAAAAATGGTTTCTTCAAAGCTGCAACCTCTGATATTGTCATCGCGGAACTTTATAATGCACCAGAAAAAGTAAAACAGAAATATAGAGAATTATTCGAATACGATGTGATTAAATTTGAAATGGATTCTAATGTTGAAATGTTGACCGATGCATATCTTGGGCATAAAATATTAACCCAGAAATTCAAGAATGATATGGTGCATATCGCTTTAGCTACTGTTCACAATGCTGACATACTTGTGAGCTGGAATTTCAAACATATCGTACATTTTGATAAAATCGCAAAATTCAATGCGGTTAATATTGAATATGGGTACAGACAATTGATAATACATTCTCCCCGGGAGGTAACAACGTATGAATGAATTTAAAACTATGAAATTCGTAAGGCAAACGCGTGATAAAATGTATGAAGAAACTAAAAATAAATCTCATGAAGAAATTAGAAAATATTATAAAGAAAAGACAAGTTGGTTGAATTCTTCTCTGAAAAAGAATTATTCAAAGGCATTAAAAAAGAAGAGCCGCCCATAAAGACAGGGTGCCAAACCTACTATGCCTAACAGCCAATTTATGCGGCGCTCGCAAAGCCTCGCTTGGCCTGCGGCAAACATTTCCGGCTCGCTACGCCGGTCGCTGCGCGAAGAGTTTGCTCCGCTATGGCTGCGCAAACTTCCGGCTGGGCGGCCGTAAATGTTTCACAAATTGGCAGCCGTTAGTGCGAAACTCTTAAACTGTTTTAAAGGAAGGGCGCAATATTGAGAAAAAGAGAATTATCTTGTACCAAATTAGCCATAAACGGATTATTATTAATTGTTACATATCACTTATAAAACAATCCAATCCGTAATAAATTATATGACTTATTCTTATCAATGGAGGGTCTTCTGATTATTAAAAAGTATTTCTTACTTTTTTACCTGGTCTTGTTGATTTCATTTTATGCACATTCAAAACCAACCATGGTGATTCATAAAAATGACGGTACAGTTGAGCGTATAGAAATTAAGTCGCTCAATAAAATTACATTCGATTTTGCTTTTTCCAAAAAAGACAATCCGAAAAGTATGCAAATTCTTAAACGAATTTCGTCAGTTATCAAAAGCAACACTCTCTTTGCAGATATTTCATATACCGTCAAAAAAACATCACTCGTTACCATCTCTGCATTTGACCTGAATGGTAAACTGATATGTACAATACGAAAAGCCACAGAACCAGCAGGGTCGTATCGGCAGTATTGGGATTATACCGATTCAAGAGGGCACAAAGTCCCGAATGGAACCTATGTGGTTCACGTAAAACTGGATAATGCTTTGTATTCAAAATGCCTTTTTATCATTAAATGAACGTACACCAAATTAAAGTGAAATGAGGTTTTGCAAATGACGTATCGAAAACATTTTATAGCCGGTGTCCTTTTGTGCGGTGCAAGTATAGTTTTGGGACAGACCATGAAAGTGCATACTGAAAGCGGCATAAAAACATATGTACTATCAGAGATAGACAGTATTACTTTTGATTTGAGTGCACTGCCGGAAGTTGATCTTGAAAGACTGGAAAAGTTGAAAATTTATACGAACGATATACCCGAATGGGTTGAGTACAGTTATAAAAAGTTTACGTCTGTTACTATAAACGAAGTTTTCGATGAGATTGTCACTGATTATTTCACTTCAAAGGGAGTAGTGGCAGGCTTTGAAGAGATAATGAAAATAGGTATTGACAAATCTGCAACTCTAAGAGTGGTGGATCTCCAAACGAAGGAAAAGGCTAAAGCCGAATTCGATGCGAATTATAATTTGAATGCAAATTACATGGAAAGCGCAGGTTCATTTCCGCAAACGAAAGCATTTGTAACACCTAATGTAGACAAGTATACTGGATATACCTATTTCGACAACTATTTCATCATGATTCATATATTAGGGGATGGCTATACTTCAAATGATGACAAAGCAAAAAACGCCGCTGTGCTGTTTATCGAGAAATTTAACAACAAGTTTAATAACCTGTAAAGAGCGCTTACCTGAAAGCGTTATAAATTGAGGAATTATAATAATTCCAAACAAATAGACATTTAAATTTGGTTTATTAAACATTGAATATTTTATTAAATGTAAATAAATAACTATTCAGTCCACGGTAATAAAAGGTAAAAGAATTGCGCCCTAAAGACAAAACAGCTCAAGAGCATCGCACAACACACAATACCACTACACTCCCATTGGTCGTTTCGCCCTTTTGGGAAACCGCTTACAGCGGCTTCTGGTATTGTGGGCCCGTTGAACAAAGCCGCTTCGCGGCAGCTCCGGAACGGGTTAGCAGCCAATCA
>CAZGVZ010000136.1:0-9237 GCA_964529145.1 uncultured Fibrobacteraceae bacterium
ATGCATTCCAGATGTTCCGCAGAGAAGTTCCGGGCCCGACACACGAACGACTCAAACCCAGCCTCGCCCAGACTGCAAAGATACTCTGGGGAGTGTATGCCGGGCTCACTCTGCTGCAAACAGTCCTGCTCATGGCTGGAGGGATGTCCATTCTGGATGCGGCGTGCCACGCTTTCGGGACGATGGCTACAGGAGGTTTTTCGACCCGCAATGCGTCGATCGCGGCATATCGAAGCCCCTATATCGAGTGGGTAATTATAGTATTCATGTTTCTTGGGGGGATGAATTTCCTTATCCATTACCAGGTTATATTCTTCAGGAACTGGGAGAGTCTTCTTTCGAACCATGAGTTCCGATTTTACAGCGCCGTCGTTATAACTGCCGCAGCACTGATTGCGATCATTCTTCTTTTCAAGGGTCTCGGAGAACCGGATCTGGCCAGCTGCAGTTTTCGTCATGAACCGGTCACCCCCGAAGCCCTGGAAAAGAAAATGGCAATAGAGAGCGACAGGATAAAGGATATTGGAGACGTGGTCCGCACCTCCCTCTTCCAGGTCACATCCATTGTGACCACCACGGGGTACTGCACCGCGGATTACGACCTGTGGCCTGGAACCGTACGGCTGCTTCTGGTAATGCTTATGTTCTTCGGCGGGTGCGCGGGTTCTACGGGCGGAGGTATAAAGATGATCCGCATCATGGTGGTTCTCAAGAGCGCATGGCGTGAAATGCTCGCCATCATTCAGCCACGCCAGATACTCAACGTTCGGATTGCGGACAAGGCCATAGAGGAGAAGCAGGTCCGGACAATTGTCGGTTTTTTCGTACTGTTCCTTCTGTGCACAACCGGATTTGCATTCCTGCTCACCTTTTTCATTCCCGATTTCACGACAGCCCTCACGGCAGTGAGTGCAACTATCTGCAACACGGGTCCGGGATTGGCAGGCGTCGGCCCGACCCAGACCTTCGCCTGGATACCGTCAGGCGGAAAATGGGTTCTGTCGTTCTGCATGCTCCTGGGGAGGCTTGAACTGTATACGGTATTGATAGCGTTTTCCCCCCATTCCTGGCGAGTATAAAAATGGTACCTCAACAACTCATTTTTTTATTCCGTCCGGCTCAAAGGCCGCGGATTTGTCACTTTCGGGCGGCCATATGACTTTCTCATGCGCCTGGCCTGCATTCGTTTCTTTCGAGTTCATTTCAACACTATTGGAGGTGCTCCAAAAGGATCCTGATCCGACCCGATGAGCGACATCGATGTCGCACTCGGAGCCACGCAGATATGGTATATTTTTATCATGCTGATACGCGCTCTTCGCTTCATACTTTCAACAAGATCGAACGGGTGCTTATAGTTTTGCTGGCTCTTTCCATTCACATTCCGATCTATTCCTAGCACCCGTCCTTCGATCTTGACTTATTATCATCCGTATAGTTACGGTTCAGCGCCCCTCCCAGGGGTGCGACTTTTAAATCCTCCAATACATGATCCTTAAGGGTACCTCGTCCAAACCGTGTCTTTCACTGTCATCGACACTCCTTCATAGATTATATTAGGTAGCTTATGTCCACACAGGACGAAAACTTCCGGAATTCTTGAAGCCACGGGACCGGGTCGATTTCCGGCCCGGGTCGACGGAGCATCGGTGGAGAGACCACCATGCTAACCGGTATCTGAGCATGGGCTTCGGCCGTAAGACGGGAATTCGTTCGGATCAGTGTGTGGTTACTTTTCATTGAGTCTCTTACACTTATTATACGCGGAGGGAAAATGTCTCACGAAAGGCTCTATATACTTCACGGCATGGGCCCCGATGCGGTCGGCCTTGTCGGCAACATCACGCAGGCAATTGCCGGGAATCAGGGGAACATCATAGATCTCAGGCAGGATGTGCTCCATGGCCTGTTTATAATTTATCTCGTCGTGGACCTTTCCGGTTCCTCCCTCCGGCTCGAAGAGTTCACAGCCATGGTACGACGCCTGGGCGAGGATACCGGTATCGCCCTGCAGGTGGACAACTACAATCCGGTACCCCGCAATCCCGACAAGCGGAACATGCTTGCCATACTGCTCGGCGAAGATCAGACCGGTATCATCGCGTCGGTTTCCCGGCTCTTAGGCAAATACTCTGTAAATATCGAATTCGCCAGGACAATTGCACGGGAGGGCGTCTTTCTTATGGAGCTTCTCACCGACACAGGCGCATGCACGATTCCTCCTGAAAACTTGAGATCCACTCTATCCGAAGCCCTCTCCAGAAAAGAGATCACGACCCTCTTCCAGACCGAGCAGGTCTTCAATAAAAAGAGGCGCGTTCTGCTTTTCGACATCCCGATGAACATGATGGACGCCGCCCAGCGATCGGAACTGGCCGGGCAGGCCGGTCTCGATCCCGACGACCTTGACGGGCTGCTTGCCGACGCCTCTGGAAAAACCATAGCCGGCAGGCTCGAAGGTCTACCTGTCGCGATCTATGATTCCATCACGGCGGACGTACGCGCCACTTCCGACACCGTGGAACTTCTGCAGACACTCAAGACTATGGGATATGTCATCGGTCTCTTCACTTCGGCATCCACCTTTTTTGTCGAGCGCCTGGCTGCCAGACTGGGAATAGATCATTTCCACGGCCTGAACTACCTTGCCGATGATGACACCAGATCTTTCAGCGGCGCGATTCAGAACGAAAGTCCATCGATCGACCTGGCTTCATTCATCGCTTCCATAGCGGCTATGGAAAAAATCGCACCCGAAGACATCACGGTAATCGGAGCGGAAAAAAAAAGGGAGTTGCCCGGAATTCATCCGGTGTTCAATATCGGCACCATGCTGGACCTTTTCAACAGGCACAGTCTCTCTCGCACTCTTCTTGCCGCGGTGATCGCGAGTTTCGGGTCCGGTCGGACGATCGGTTGATGGTTACGCAAAAGGAGAACAGGTGAAAAGTGATATTGAAATCGCCCGGGAGATCACGCTGAGGCCGATCATCGATGTGGCTGCGCGCTGCGGCCTCGTTCCGGAAGATCTCATCCCCTTCGGTCATACCATCGCCAAACTGCGGCTCAATTTACAGACAAAGCTAAACGATCGCCCGGACGGCAGATTGATCCTGGTGACCGCGATGACCCCCACACCCAAAGGCGAAGGCAAAACCACCACAACCATAGGTCTGGGCCAGGCGATGAATGCCATCGGCGAAAAAACGGTGGTCACGATCAGGGAGCCCTCTCTTGGACCCTGTTTCGGCATAAAGGGTGGAGCGGCGGGTGGAGGGTATTCGCAGGTCCTCCCCATGGAAGAGATAAATCTTCATTTCACCGGAGATATCCATGCGGTTACAATGGCACATAACCTTCTCGCCGCTGTAGTGGATAACCACCTGCACCAGAAAAACGAACCCCCGCTCAATCCCAGAAAAGTGACCTGGAGGCGGGTCATGGACATGAACGACCGTTCACTCCGCCACATCATCATAGGCCTGCAGGGACAGGGAGTCAACGGTGAAATGCGGGAGGACGGTTTCGAGATCACTGCGGCATCAGAAATCATGGCCATCCTCTGCCTGGCGAGCGACCTCCGCGATCTCAAGCAGAGGCTGGGACAGGTTATCGTCGGTTACGATGATCTGTCTCAACCGGTCACAGCTTCCGATCTCGGAGTGCATGGAGCCATGGCTGCGCTGCTCAAGGACGCGATCTCCCCGAACCTCGTCCAGTCGGTCGAGGGGACTCCGGTACTCGTGCACGGCGGACCGTTCGCCAACATCGCCCATGGATGCAACACACTCATCGCCACCCGGATGGCACTCAAAATCGCCGACTATGTCATCACTGAAGCGGGATTCGGCGCGGACCTCGGTGCAGAAAAGTTTTTCGACATCAAATGCAGGAGCGGCGGGCTTATACCTGCCGCCGCCGTTCTGGTCGCTACCCGCAGGGCATTACACCTGCATGGAATGGCGAATCTCGAAAAACATGTCGGCAACGTGCGTCGATTCGGTGTTCCTGTGGTGGTTTCAATCAATCGCTTTTCCGATGACCGCGACGAGGATCTCGCATCGATCAAACGGCAATTGAACGATCTCGGAATCGACGCATTCATCACCGATTACAGGGAGAAGGGAGGCAGTGGAGGAATCGAACTCGCCCGCGCGGTCGCGGATCTCTGTCTTACTCCGTCATGCTTCTCGTTCCTATACGATCTCTCCTCTCCGCTCGAAGCGAAAATCAGGAAAATCGCCATTGACATATACGGCGCGAAGGGGGTCGAATTCAGTGGATCCGCAAAGCGGGATCTGGAAAAGCTCACCACTTTGGGATTCGGTGAGCTCCCGGTATGCATCGCCAAAACGCCGGCTTCACTGAGCGACGATCCCAAACTGACCGGCTGCCCCTCCGATTTTTCGCTCAGGGTGACCGGAGCCAGGGCTTCCGCCGGAGCGGGATTCGTCGTGGTATACACCGGAGATATCATGACAATGCCCGGTCTGCCGAGAAAACCCGCCGCGTTGTCGATCGATATCGACGAACATGGAAAAATCAGCGGGCTGTTTTAGTGCCGGTTGTGCCGACCGGTGCAGACGTTAAACGCCGGTGTGGCCGAACCCTCCGGAACCGCGTTCCGAATCGGCAATCGTCTTTCTCTCGGAAAAGAGGCAGTGCGAGGCCACCTGCATCGGCACCAGCTGAGCGATCCGGTCTCCATGACGAATAATAAAAGGCTGGGGGCTGAGATTGACGAGTATAACCTTCACCTCACCCCTGTAATCCGAATCTACCGTACCCGGCGCATTGAGAACCGTCACGCCGTGCTTAGCGGCAAGACCGCTCCTTGGGCGGACCTGGATTTCGTAGCCTGCGGGAATCTCGAAGCAGAAGCCGGTGGGAATCAGCGCGCGCGCTCCGGGTAGAAGTTCGAGCGGCTCCTCCAGAGCGGCGCAGACATCCGAGCCGCTGGAACCTTCCGTCATTCGCCTGGGGACCGGCAGGCCCTCTCCGTTCGGGAGCCGCTTTACCAGAATGGTCTGAGGTGCGGTGTCGGACATCGTAGACATCGGAACTACCGTCCTTTACAGCAGCGCTTTTCTGCTCAGTTTGACTTTTCCGAACCGGTCGAATCCTATCAGTTTCACCTGAACCCTGTCCCCGACCTTCAGTACGTCCTCCACTTTTTCGACCCTTCGGTTCTCGAGCTCCGATATATGCACCAGCCCTTCCTTGCCGGGCAGAAACTCGACGAAAGCCCCGAAATCGACGATCGTTTTGACCACCGCGTCATACACCGCACCGAGTTCGGGCTCGGCGACGATCCCCTGGATTCTGCGGAGCGCGGCGTCGCGCTGGTCCTTGTTTGCCGCCGCGATCTGGACAGTTCCGTCGTCTTCGATGAAGATTGTCGTACCGGTGGTGTCCTGAATGTCACGGATGACTTTTCCGCTCGGGCCGATGATCTCCCTGATCTTGTCCTTTTCCACCACGATCGTGCTGATACGGGGAGCGAAAGCCGAGAGTTCCTTCCGGGATTCGGGAATGGCGCTTTCCATAATGCCTAGGATGTGCAGGCGGGCAACACGCGCTTTTTCGAGCGCTTCCCGCATGATTTCGGGGGTGATCCCGGCGATCTTGATGTCCATCTGAATCGCCGTCACTCCGTTTCGCGTGCCCGCGACCTTGAAATCCATGTCGCCCACATGATCCTCGGTGCCGAGTATATCCGTAAGGACGGCGATTCTGTCGCCTTCCTTGATGAGTCCCATCGCAACCCCTGCCACGTGCGACTTGATCGGAACTCCCGCGGCCATGAGCGACAGCGACGATCCGCAGACGGTAGCCATTGAAGAGGATCCGTTGGACTCGAGAATCTCGGAAACGACCCGGATGGTATATGGAAAACTCTTCTCACTAGGCAATACAGGCGACAGTGACCGTTCCGCCAGGTGACCATGTCCGATTTCGCGCCTGCTTACAGACCCAAGCCGTTTCACCTCCCCGACCGCATAAGGGGGGAAATTGTAGTGCAACATGTATGATTTGTCGTATTTGCCTTGTATGTTGTCGATGTGCTGCAGATCCAGTTTCGTTCCCAGTGTCGTGGCGACGAGGGCCTGCGTCTCGCCGCGTGTAAAGAGCGCCGCCCCATGTGCGCGCGGCAGTACATCCAGATCGCAGGTGATCGATCGTATCCCCTCGAGACTTCGGCCGCCTATGCGGACATTTTGCTCGAGAATGCTCGTCCGGATGTCACGTCGCTCGATATCGCCGAAAACCGAGGCGATTACCGATTCCTGTTCGGGAAATCTTTCGGCAAGCGCCTCCTGTACTTCCTTGAGAAGGGCCGCAAGGCCGCTATAGCGCTCCTGCTTGATTCCGTTGAAGCTGATTTCGTGGATCCGGCCTGCGACGAGCGATTCCACAGCCGAGACCAGTTCGGGATCGATGACCGGCTCGCTGATTGCGACGGCTGTTTTACCGGCTTTTCCCACAAGCTCCTTCTGGATCGCCACCAGTTTCCTGATTTCCTCATGGGCGAGGAGGAGGGCCTCGAGCAGCTTGTCTTCGCTGAGTTCGAACGCTCCGCCCTCAACCATCATGATCGAGTTCTCCGTACCCGCGACCACCATGTCGAGCAGGCCCGCTTCCGTTTCCTCTAGCGACGGAAAGACCTTGAGTTGCCCGTCCACCATGCCGATGCGAACGCCCGCGACCGGCTCGTTGAAAGGGAGATCGGAGAGGCAAAGAGCGCAGGAAGCCGCGGTGATCGCCATGACATCCGCATCGTATGTATCGTCCGCCGAGATGACGGTGCAGATGATCTGGACCTCGCTACGGTAACCGGAAGGGAAAAGCGGCCTTACAGGACGGTCTACCAGCCGCGCAGCCAGAATTTCCTTTTCGCTGGGGCGTCCTTCACGTTTCACGAATCCGCCGGGAATGCGCCCCGCGGCATAAGTTTTCGCGATATATTCGACTGTAAGCGGAAAGAATCCGGCGTCGGGATTCTCGTTCCCGTTGCAGACGGTCGCGAGAACCATGGTATCTCCGATTCTGGCGATTGCCGATCCATTTGCCTGTTTAGCCATCCGGCCGGTTTCGAGCGACACCTTGATCCCGTTTATTTCGGTCTCGATATTATGAAATGTCATTAAGGATCTCCTGCGTTAAAGTGCTTTTTTCACTGATTGCGCCACCAGCCGCATGCAACGGGCGATCTCCGGTGCCGATGCGGCGCGATGGGATTCCACGGGTACTACTCGATCGGCATGCCGGCCGCGAGTACGATTACGGTTTTGAGGAACGATCCGCAATCGTGAAGGACAAGGGATAAGCGCTACTTCCTGATATTCAGCTTTTTGATCAGTCCACGATAGCGTTCGATATCCGTTTTGATAAGATAGTCGAGAAGCGACCGCCGTTGCCCTACCAGCTTTAACAAGCCATAACGTGTATGATGATCTTTCGAGTTCACCTTCAGATGTTCGGTGAGATAGTTGATTCTTTCTGTAAGTAAAGCAACCTGCACGTCGGTATTTCCGGTATCCGCTTCATTGGTACCGTAAGCGACCGCGATTTCCTTCTTGCGCTCTTTGGTTAATGGCATGGCTTCTCCTCTATAAAGAATTTCCGTATGATATGTATATCTTCAGATATCCGGGCAACCAGTGCGTCTACCGCCGGAAACGACCGGTCGCGGCGAATGAACGCATGAATCCATAACCGCACCGTCTCTCCCTTTTCCGGAAAGCGGATCACGTTCTCCAGTGCATGGAACTCGAAATGCGACGGCCGGCCGCTGAACGTGGGGCACTCCCCGAAATAGAGGGCGCCCGGCTGCATTACGCCCCCGAACTCCATTTCAGCTGCGTAGACTCCTGCCGGTGGAAGAACCTTTTCCATGGCGGGCTTCGAGAAGTTGAGGGTCGGGAAGCCTAGCTGGGACCCGATTTTGAGTCCTTCGATCCGTTCCGTCGAGATCAGGTAAGGATGCCCAAGCATCCGCACCGCTTCGATGAGGCGACCATCCGTGATGGTATTTCTGATCTTCGTCGACGAAACAACCGTTGTCTGCTGTTTCAGCAAATCAGCGGTAAATGGTATAATATGGTATTTGCTCAGAACCGTGTGCAAAAATTTCTCTCCTCCTGCCCTGTCAGCGCCTATGCGGTGTCCCGTACCCATGACCCATTCAGCAGCGTTGAGCCTTTTCACAAGTACGGATTCTACAAACGATTCCGGGGGGTGCCTTCGGAACGCCGGGGTAAAAGGTATGCAGACCAGAACGTCGATTCCGGTTCGTTCAAGGAGGCAGCTCTTCTCCTCGAAGGTGGTGAGAACCTCGAACGATCCGTCGTCATTGACGACAAACCGGGTATGCGGTTCGAAGGTCACCAGGGCGGCGGTCATTCCCGCTTCACGGGCACGCCGCACCATCTCCCCGATGAGCAGTTGATGACCCTTGTGGACTCCGTCGAAATTCCCTACGGAAACGATGCTTCGCCGGTTTCCACCGATCGTTTCGTCATGAGTGAAAATCTGCATGAACCGATTCCTGTTTCTCCATGAACACACGGTAAGGATGGTATGTCAGGGAATCCTTCTTTTTAAGGACGGCTATCAGTTGCTCCTCACGGTAAAGCATGCACACCTGTCCGGAATCGGCGGCCGTTTCTTCCGTTGTCGTGATATCCTGACCACAGGCGATCCGGCGAACGGCTTCGTCATCGGCCTGCATGGAGGGAAAATCCGAAAAAAAGACGGAAACCGGCACGATGTGCGAACTCACATCCAACGCGGAGAACGGAACGCAGTCCGAAATAGTGAACCTGCCGCACGCGGTCCGGCGGATTGAGGCAGCGTAGCCGAAGAGCCCAAGCCTTTGTGCGATATCACGGGCAAGGGATCTGACATACGTACCGCGGGAGCAGCAAACGGAGAGCAGGGCTCGTCCCCTTCGGGGATCGTACGAAAAAAGCGACAGTTCATGAATCACCACCGTGCGGGGCTTAATCTGCGGGGAAACGCCTTTACGGGCCAATGCGTACGCCCTGACTCCCCCTACCTTGATTGCCGAAAACGAAGGTGGGTTCTGAAGTTGCGGTCCGAGAAACAGGGGCACCACGGAAGCGAGTTCGTCGCTGCCGGGTTTTCGGCCGTCCGCGGAGATGACCGTCCCGGTCGAATCGAGTGTATCGGTCTGCGATCCGAATTGAATCTCGAACTCATATTTTTTCGGATCCA
>CAZGVZ010000137.1:0-9222 GCA_964529145.1 uncultured Fibrobacteraceae bacterium
TGGTACGGTGAGGAAAGCCCAGCGTGTCGCCGATCGGGATCTCGTATACCGCGTATTCGTCGGGCGCGAGGTTCTCGACATAGGTGTGCCCGAGGAGACGGTCGGTTCCGCTCCCGTAGCGGAAGTCACAGTCGAGATCCTCGAAGAGCGCCACGACGAACGGCAGGGCCACCGCCTTCGTGGAACGGTTGGCAAGCGCCACCCGCACCCTGCCACGGGCGCTCAGGTCCTGCGCACTCACAGTCACCGAATCCGCGTCGATCAGCACGGGAACCAGGTCCGCCAGGGAGAACTCGTAGCCCATGACTACCGTGGTATCTTTGGGGCTGCCGGAGTGCAGTACCGTATCGGTAAATGCCGAGAGCACGGCTACGGTGTCGTCCGGCGAGGCCCTGCCGCCGGTGACTGCGATGTTGGCGATCCAGCTCCCGCTCCTCACGCCGATGTCCCAGGCATAGGAGATGTCGAGGTTGTCGACTATGAAGCTCTCCGAAACCGCCTTACGCTCGTCGCCGAAACCCCGCACCGCAATGTTCCGGGCCTGATAGTTGTATACCGGGTAGTCGAGCGGCTCGACGATCACAGCGTAGTTATTGACATGCTCCCTGTATCCGCCGCAGTGGATGCCGGGTATGGTGATGGTAGAGTCGGCCATGAACTCCTTTGTCCACACGTCGTAATCGGGCAGGTACCGGTTGAACGTGATTTGCAGATCGTTTCGCCGCTGCCATAAGCCGCTTTCCAGGAAGCTGCCTTCGACCGGATAGTTCGGATCGACCCCGAGGTAGACGCGGACCGGTTTGCCGAACGATGGCGTGACGACGATGTCCCGGCAATCGAACGGCTGCAGTTCGACCGGTTTGTAGTACCCTCCGCTTGTCAAGGGAAGCGGTGAACGGATGACGATATCCGGGGTGGTGAAGAACAGCTGTGAACCTTCGACAAGCGCGAAAAGAGAATCCTCAGGCCGGGGTTCCGCATGCACGGGTTCGACCATGAAGAAGTAGTTGCAGCCGTTGGCCGTCTCTGCGCCGCTGCGCGCACCGCAGAATCCGACGGTTCCCGGGCCGAAGAGCTTGCGCCAGACTTCGTAGCGGTTGCCGTTGCTGTTCTCTACCGTTAATCCGGTATAGCTCCATGCACCGGTCCGCGGATCGATTCCCTTCATGAACGCAGGCAGTGTAGCGCCCGTGTGGATCGAGTCGATTGCGCAGTATATCCAGCCGGTGCGCGTGAGCGTGAAACCCGCGATATCGTCGGTAGTGGTGCGCTGGTAATCGGCCTGGAGCGTCTGCACGAGCGACATCCCGCGCAGCTTCGTCGAAAGTGCCGTAATGGTCCAGCCGGTATCGGCATACGGGGCCATACCGGTGTCCATCGCGTCGCAGAAAACGGCGCAGGTGTCGGGGAACGCATCCTGTACCAGGCAACCGTTCACGTTCTCACCTATGGCGAGCGCGAACATGAAGCGGTTGTCCGCGAGCGAATCCCTTCGCGGACCGCTAATGGCGAGCGGACCCGCGGGAACGGTCGTTCCATACATGGAAAACCTTGTACCGCAGGCGTCAAGGGTTGACGGCAGTTCCCTCCACCCCCTCCCCCCCGAAACCTCCGGGAGCGCGGCGACGCCGCTGTCTACGAGCAGGGTTACATCGCTGCGGCTTCCGAGGCTCAAAAGGAGCGCCTGCTCCGACGAGTCGTGCCTGAAGCTGTTCGAGGGAGAAACAAGTACGCATTCCGAATACTCTCCGGGCAGAGAATCGATCGGGTATTCCCGGTCGAAGAAAAGCCGGTCGCACTTTCCGGCGACAGGCAGGATACGCGCAGGAACGGTTCCGTCGACGACTTTGACGTCTACCGAAGGCCGGTCGCGGTCGAGCCGCAGGAGCAGGGCGTATCCCAGTCCGTCGCGTGCTCCGCCGTTCCACGGCCCCTGGCACACGAGAGTGCATGGCGCGGTAAACCGCCGTTCGTAGAGGGAGAAGCCGACGATACCGTCTCCGGAATCCTTGATTTCGGCGCTTCCCGTCCGCTCGAAGGAAGAAACGAACGGCGGCAGCGGCGAGGTGCGGTTGTCGATGAGTACCGCAGCTTCTGCCGGACCCGAAAGCACAAGGGTGAAGAGCGTGTCCGAGACCGATTCGGAAGCTGATTTCGGGAGCATGAAAATGGTGCTGCCGGACCATCGCGGGGGCAGCGTCATGACCGTGTCCCCGCCGACATCTGCGAAGAACCGGCAACCCGCGCCAGCACCGGCGAGAAAACGCGCTCCCGGAAGCGCCGCGGCAGTGACCTGGGTGACCGAGCCTGCCGGAACGAGAAAATCGTTCAGGCTCCGCTGCGCGTACCAGTCCAGGCCTATCCAGGCATCGGAGAGCGCGAGCGGGGAAATCCGCATCTCGTCGAGATCACCGGGAAAGGGCGTACCGTCTCCTTCGGCCCCGCAGAAGAATGAACCGTATGGATCGTACAGCGGACGGTCTCCCTGGTTGAAGGGACGCGAGGCTACGCTCACGCCGTTCACGAAAATCGAGGCAATGCCTTTATCGAACGACCAGTCGAACCGGGCGGCGACCAGAAGCCAAACCCCGGATTCGACGGTTCCGCTCAGGGTGGTGAGCGTGTCGTCGCCCGCCATTAGGAAAAGCGCCCCGTCGCGTTGCAGGCCGAAACGCAACCTGGCGTTCCCGCCGCTTCCGGCCTGCGTGAAAAGCGACGCGCCCGTCTGCGGCAGCGCCGAAGAGTCCGCATACCGCAACCAGCAGCTCACGGTGACGCCCCTGTCGTTGGGATCGACCGGCATAAAGTCGCACGCCATGACCTGGGGCGCCGACACCGCGCCGCCTACGACTCCTTTGACAAATGACGGAGAGGCGGAGAAGCGTATATCGTTTCCATGCGCGGTGGCGTCGTCGAGAATCGTGTCCGTGCCGCAATGGTATACCGCGGCGAACCTTTCCCATACGCCATATGGGTCATGCCCCGAGGGTTCCCCGGGTACGAAATAGACGGTAATGCTTCCGGCCGAAGGGTCGAGCGTGTCGATCCTCACCCATACGTCGACTCTCCTGTCTGCGGAGTCGATACGGTCGATCTGGTGAGCGAGCGGCAGTAGCGCCGAGGAGCGGAAATGGAAATCGCCCCTGAGCGCCGGTTCCATTGAATCGATCACGGACGAATCGAGCCGCAGCAGCAGCGGGTAACCGTAAACCGCCTGTTCCGCTGCTGTTATGAGGCGCGAGGAGGGCAGGGTTATGGCCTGCATGTCGGACGGATTCCGCATGGTAAAGGTATAGACCGACTGGGCGGCTCCCTGTTTTACCACCTGGCGTCCGCTCGTATCGACCGTATGAAACCGCGCATGGATGCGCAGCGGGCTCATGCTCGAAGCGTCGAGTACGATCGTGTCGGCCGGGCAGTACGCCGCGCCGTTGCCGAACGTGACGCAATGCTGCGGTCGAGGGTCGGTCGGTCTGCGAAGCGGGGGTCTTATATTCTCCACTATCACCGTGTCGCCCGGCATTGCAGTAAACACGTGCGGCACCGTGTCGCCGCCGGGGTAGCGGAGCACCGGCGGTCGGCTCACGTCGACCCACTGGACGAACAGGCGGCGGTTGTTGCCGTCCCGGTCCGTCACGATCACGGTCAACCAGTCGCTGCAGCCGAGGTTTATGGTTCCGGTATCGTGCCCCTCACACCCCTGTTCGGGCCATATCGCCGGATCGATCCCGGTAAACCAGCAGATCCGGTCTATCGAAGCGTCGAACCCCCGCCTGCCTCCGGTCGTGTCGAACGAAAGGCGGACACCTCCGGGCACGGGGATATACCGTGCGGAGCCCAGGGCTGGAAGTACGGAAAAACGCCTTTTCCACTGTTTACCGGTGCAGTTGGAAGCCCTGGAACCGGTATAGCTCACGACCAGCTCCCACTCATCCTCAGCGCTTCCCGCCGTGACCTGCAGCGGCATGACGATCTCGTTGTCCTCGACCAGGAAATTCCCGATCGTATCCGAAACGGTATCGCCGCCGGCCGCCGCATACCGGTTGAGCACGACCGAAAAACTTTCCACGGATTTGTCGTGCAGTTCGGTAAAGAGCACATGCATTGTGTCCGTTTCGCACGGCTGCTCCGGATAGATCCCGATCCATTCCATGATATAAGGCGCGTTGACGCTGTCTTCACCGTAGACTTCCGGGCATTGTATGTCATCTGTATTATAGACGAACGCCACTCTTGACGTGTCGCTTTCCGACGAGAGCGTATCCGCGGAACCGCCAATATCCCGGTTAGCCACCGATACCATTATGAAAGCGGTATCTGCGGTGGTGGCGTCATCGATATGGACCGGTACCGCGATTTCCCATTCGGCGCCGGTGGCCGAGTCGGGGTCATCGCTCGTCTTTCGCGCGGTCACGTCGGTCATCATGGAGGTTTCCATGTCGATCGCCGTGTCCTTCCCGGCATACCGCAGCATCACCTGCGGCCGTATGCCGCCCGAAGTGTCGAGATCGCTCACACGCAGCCGGAGCGTGTCTTCCCACCGGTTGAGCACATAGAATGGACGTACGTCGTGGAGCACCGGTCTTGCAGGAACCACGCGGAAGATGAGCGAATCCCAGACCGCCGCTGCGCCCGGACCTTCCGGATCGTTGGGCGAAGGTGCGCTCCTGCGCCCGTTGTTGACCGCGTAGAAATACACGGTATAGTCGCCATAGGGAGTCTTGCCCCTCACCACCGAATCCGGGGCGGCGTTGCACGGATTGTTTCGCGGCCTGCGGTTGTCCGGGAAATTCGGATCGAGCCGCCACGATCTGGTCACGCTGTCGGGATAACGATCGGGAAAATATGAAATTTCCAGCGACGTATCAGCAATACAACCGCACGAGTCGACGCTCGCGCCGTCCCAGCGCTGCATACTGTCAAGTCTAGCCTTAAGGCAGGTGGAAGCGTACAGGTCCCTGCAGCGCCACTCCTTCTCGCCCGGCGCGAAACTCACGAACGTTTCGACAGTGTCCCTGTCGATCGCGAAGCAGCTGCCGCTCATGCCCACTCCGGGAAGACCTTCGCGCTGCCCCGCGGGCGGCGTACCGTTTTCGAACGCGGCCACTTTCGCGTAGTATTCTCCGTAGTTCGAAGGGTCTGCGGTAGAGCTGTCGAGCGAGGGAACGACTACGAGGACCCGCTTCTGCCCGCTTTCATTGACCGGCACCACGACCGTGTCGGACCTGTTCCCGACTATGAACTTGAGATCGTTGCGAACCGCGCCTGCGGCGGATCCGAGCGTTACGCCGGTGATTGTGGTGTCGCAGTCGTACCGCTCGACGAAACCGGATCTGCCGTTACTGAACATGGAGTCGGAAACAGGCACCACCGTGACGTCGAAGACGTTCGCCGTATAAGGAACGGTATCGAGAGCATCACCATAGCCCCAGGTATATCTTCTGGTTGTATCCGCCGGGTCTACCGGAATGCCCACGCTGTCACCCTGCGCATGGTGATAACCGGCAAGCCGGGGAATGGTGATCGTGTAGCTCCCCGTGTTCGCGCCGACATATGTCGACCTCACCCGCTTCGCAACGGTATCGCCAGACGGACGCCAGGATACTTTATAGCCGTTTATGCGGGGATTGTCGTCCGGAACCCAGCGCAGGAAAATCGAGCGGGTCTCGTCGATACCTGCCGCATTGGCGGAAACGGGGCTCCCGGTCGCAGTCAATCCGGCCGGCTTTCGCACCGCCCGACCCGAACGTACAGTAGCGACAAGCGTATCCGAGGAATCCGCTCGCGACAGGATAAAAGGATCCTCGCGGAAAACCGCGGAGGAGTCCTCATCGCTCCCGCCGAGGATCACGCGGTTTCCGTCGCCGTCCTCGGTGATGAAATCGACCAGTTCGATTCCTGCGGCAAAGCAATATTTTCCGTTGAGGTGCTCCGATGCCCTGAAGCGCAAGCCCGCGATCGAGAGTCTTTTGGAAACCGGATCCCAGCTGCCTTCGGGCAGGATGTCGTCTATGGACCTGTCTCCGGGTGTGTACCCTTCGAATCCCTCCAGCGGCAACGGACGGAAACTCCTGACGCAGGTGGTGACCGAATCGGCGACGGTGTCGGTGACCACCGCATAGAGCTGGAACCGCATTCTCTGCTTGAGCAGCGTATCGACGATGTTCGAAGGACCGGAATTGGTATCGTACCGGCAGATGGTGCGTATCTCCCTCTCGAACCGGTCGATGCCGCCGCTGAACTCGATGATCGAGTCGTACCCGCCGCCCTTTACGGTTTGCGCGCCGACGTCGATCAGCGGTTCAGGCAGTTCCACGAAGAGCATGAACTGGAATTTTTCCTTATCTCCTGTCACTGGGACCGCCACCCTTATCGAATCCAGCCCTTCGCTGTTGACCCATGCGCGGGAAAGGGTATTGTAGGTTTCATCGTAAGGAACACTGTCGGGATCGAGCAGACCGCTTTCGAACAGGACGTAGTGGTCCGGATCTTCGTCCCATTCGATACCGCCCGGTCCTTCTTCGGCAATGCAGAGGGAACGATGCGGCCACTCGTATTCCCCGCTGTCGGCTGCGGCTACGAATGTCAATATTTCCCCATCCTCGAGCAGTATGCCCGGGTTGAGAAGATCGTAATCCGACCCGGTGTCGGAGACCCGGAGTTTGGCCAGTGTTTTCGGCAGCCCGGTGGTGATTCCGGGAGGCCGTTTGAGTTTGAATTTCCCCATGTTGCCGACCTTGAACTTGCCGCCGATCACGCCTACCCCGTATTTCTTTCCGAGGATCTTGACCCCCCCCGTGGCTCCGCTCTTGTTGTTCTTGAATTTACCGATGCTCGTGAAGATCCCTCCGAACCATCTTGTCTTCCGGGGTATCTTGATCCATCTGCCCTTATAGATGGCGCCGCGCTTGAGCCCCAACTCGGCGGAGGCTTCCGAGGTGAAATTCCCTCCGCCCGCGTCCGACCAGATGTCGATGGAGAACATGCCCCGTGCCACCACTCCCTTTTCCAGGTATACCCTGAATTGTCCATGGAATGCACTGCCGTTGTTGTAGAGCGCCAGGCACGCATCGGCGGTCATGATTCCCT
Organism: uncultured Fibrobacteraceae bacterium; assembly: GCA_964529145.1. Taxonomy (GTDB): domain Bacteria; phylum Fibrobacterota; class Chitinivibrionia; order Chitinivibrionales; family Chitinispirillaceae; genus JAFGNB01. The sequence continues at coordinate 7,090 of CAZGVZ010000137.1, forward strand.
TGAGACCCACAACTCCGCCGTATACGCCGAAGTTGAGCTGGTTGAGCTGCACCCAGAATCCCACGTTGCCCTTGACCAGTTCGGGTCTTTCGAACTCGATGAATACCGCGGCCTCGATCTTGAGGCCTGCCGGGAGATTCGGTATGCCGCAGGTAGTGACCCCCTGGGGCTGTCCTTCGCCGTCATAGAGCGCCCCAAAGAAACCGCTTATGAAAAACGGAGTCGTACCGACCGGTATGCGCGCATGATTGGCGAGCCTGATCGTGACTTTCGCGTGACGTATTCCGGTAACGCATTCCCACGGGTGCGGCTTTTCGAACGCCAGATCAACGTCGAGCTGCTCCAGCGCTCCGGTGAGATTCATGGTACCCTTCCCCCGGAAATACCATGCCTCCTCTCCGGAAACGGTATCGACTTCGGTGCCGAGTTCCATGAGCGCGGTCCCGATGCTGATCTTGTCGGTTAATCCTATGCCGGGAATCGCCACGCGCAGCACCTGCGGCCTGTCCCACTCCGCATGAAGGTAGGGACGCCTGTTGTCAAGATACAGGCTGAACATCGTGGGGACCTCGTGCCCCCCGAGCCGCTCGCTCAGTTTTACCCGTATGTTCTCGTACCCGATGCGGGGGCGGTTGGAAAACAGCTGGTTGAAGTTGAACGTCCCGGTAACCCTCACACCGAGAATGTCGAATCCTTTATCAAGTTTGAAATGAGGGTAAACGCCGGGGTTTTCGTTAAAGGACCAGCCGCCGCCCCCTCTTGTCCAGTAGCAGTCCGTCAGTTCGAGCCCGAGACGGATATCGGGTTTTGGGAAAGAAGCGCCCATTTTCCGGTTCACGCAGAGACGGGCGCTGTCCGTCGAACCCGCATCCGCTTCGAGCAGCCCGTAGTCGAGAAGCACTCCCATGTCGAGGTAGGCGTATTTGAACCCGATGCGGTTTCGTTCGAAAAGGAATTCCCCGCCGAACCGGAAACCCGCGAGTTCGCATTCGAATCCCCCCTGCTCCAGTCCTACACGCGCAAGGAAATCCGCCTGGCTGTAATCCTTGTCCGCCTGCACAACGAGGGCCAGCCGCGGAATGATCGACACGCTGCAGGGAAACGATTCGGACCCGAACGAGGAGGTGAGCCTTCCGGCAATATAGAACGTCTTTTTTCCCAGGGGAAGATCACCCGCGAACTTCAGGCCATCCGGGAGCGAATCGGGAGGCGTTTTCCCGAGATTTTTCACGTACCCGACGCTGAAGTTGTCGGCAACGAGGGTTACCGGGCCTTGCCGGAATATCGTATCCGCGACATTCCATTCGGCATCGACGTACTCGAGCGAAAAACCGTCGTTACCGATCTGCACCGCCACCGATCCCCTGGCATCGAGCGGTTTACCGATCATATCGATCGGATGCCGGGATACGATGGGAACGTCGTTCACGCCGGCTCCTACCCTCACGCTCTTTGCGTTCCCCCGCACCTCGATCCTGAAGACCATACCGGTATCGGGCGCATCCGCGTACACTTCGGGAGTATCGGAAAAAAGCGGATATATGGGAATATCCTTGAAAAATCGTACGCACGACGTAAGGACCACGGTACCGTCGAAATAGATCTTGAGTTCCGCTACGTCGTCTTCTCCAGGGCACGCTACCCTGTATACCGTGTCGCCGACCTCTATTCCCTTGAAGTAGATACCGAAGTATCCGCTGCAGCCGGTCGGATTCTCCCCTGTACTGTCAACCCCTAACCTGATATGCAGACTGTCTTCGCGTTCGGGTCCGTTTTCACCCACCAGCGCGAATGCCGGAAACCCAAGCCGGTTCCGCTTCGGATAGTAATCGACCGAGGCCTTGAATCTGGTGATGTTGCCCGGCTTGTCGTTTTTAAAATCCTTTACGTACTCGAGTGAATCCAGGTTGAAAGAAAGGCCCCTGAGTTCGTCCACGGGGAAATCCTCCAGGAACCGTACGGTCCAGTCGCACATATCCAGGGTGAGCCTGCTGTCCGCGTATTCGACCCCGAGGCCGTTGCCGCCGCTCGAAAACTCGAGGAATTTCCTGTCTTTATTAAAATCTTCGGCTGCCAGGCTGTCCAGTCCGTCGGTGCCGCTTCTGACGTTTCTGGGACCAACAACGAACTGCC
>CAZGVZ010000138.1:0-3610 GCA_964529145.1 uncultured Fibrobacteraceae bacterium
ATGTGGAGCTTGCGAAGGAAGGAAAGGGCCTTCTGATCAGGATTTCCATCGGCAATCCCAATGAGGAGATGAGCGCGAGCATGAAAATCTACGATATGGTCGGCAATCTCGTTCAATGGATTTACGTCGCGGATTTCAGGGAATACCTCAAAACCCTTCACAACTACGATGACATGAAGAACGCGGCGACCTTCATACTCGATTGTTTCTGGAATTATTCCAACAGAAACGGCATGACCGTCGCACCCGGGATTTACCGGCTCATCTTTCATCTCAACTACAAGAACCCCGCTCTTCCCGACGAGACTCTTGTGGTCAATGTGGGCAAACAGAAGGATCGTCAATAATCGCGGGACCGCACTTTTGGAGCGCGACCGGGCATTACCCTGTTCCCGGCCGCACTCTCCCCCACCACTCGCCGGATCATCTTCAGAAAAGATAGGTCAGATGTGCTCCGGCCGATGGTGCGGAATAGTTTTCCGTAGAACCGGTAATCTCATCGTAGCTCTTCTCGTAACCGCCCCTGGCCGAGAGAGAGATCCGTGATGTGAATGAGTATCTTGCTTCGAGTTCCGCATGATAGAAGATGGTCGAAGCGGGCGCCAGCCACTTTTCAAAGTACTCTTTTTCATTTCTGAATGAATACTCACCCGAAAGTGTAAAGTTCAGCTTGCGTGGAATCGCCTGCCACGAGAACTGGTCGGTCAAATGGTACTGATACGCTCTCAGTGAATCCCTGTTCTCGTGCTTGAAGGCGATCTTGAAGCCTGCCCTGTTGCGCAGGCGCTGATTGAATTTCAGGGAGATTCGCCCGCTCAGCGCAGTGTGAAGACGATCCCCTTCGTCATCGAACCGGCTGTCGGGATGATCCGAGAAATCGTTGTCGTGGAAAAGCTGATAACGAACGGAATAGCTGACCCCGTTGTCGAACGTCTGTCTTCCCTCCATAGATATTCTGTTGGTGAATTCCACATCATCGTATGATTCGGAGTAGGTGGTATCGTCCCAGGTTACCGATTCCCTCCGGTTTTCAGAATTATGCTGCAGGGTGTAATCTATCGAAAACGATGGTCTGCTCCCCCCCGGCTCCCAGGTGGAGACTACCGAGAAGGTATTGAGATCGGTGACCGTGGGCGGGGAATTCCCTCCGAGTCCCGGAAGCGTCGAACGATCGAATTCGTAGACACCGCTCAGCTCCATACCGGGAAGTACCGGTTTCGTGAGCGTAAGAGAAAAATTCCTTCTCCAATTCACCATATAGGGGTCCCCGGCGGAAAAGTAGGAAGGGGCGATCCTGAGATATTTCAGGTGAGCCGAATAATCGCGGAGTTCGCTCCGCATTCCCGCCAGTACCGCGTAATGCTCGGTCACTCTGTCGCGGCGAAAGAGGGAAAACAGTTCCGGCAGGGCACGGTCGAATTGAGGATTGTACCAGGCGATCATGTCGGCATCCGAACCCGACAATGTGTCCGCCGAACCGAGATCTACCTCACCGTATAACTCGACTTTACGGTCGAGGAAAAAAAGCGAACCCATGATGCACCCGGTTTGTGAAGAGACCGGATCAGGTGCCGCGGGATCGGTAATGGCTTTCCTGAACAATGGTCTTTCAGTCTGATCCCGGGCAATTATGCCGCGCACCCCTATCGACGAGTTGAGGTTTGGTTTCACGTTCAATTCAGCGAGATAGGTAATCTGCTGCCGTTGCGACATTCCGGTATCCACGGTCTGGTTGTAGATGAATATTTCGTGGTCACCCGAATCCTTCGCGATCTCCGTTTCCGCGGCAATGATTTTGAAATCGAGTCTTTTCTCTCCCCGACCCATTTCGAAATGCTTTCCGCTGTATCGCACTCCCGTCATCTGCCGCCCCGGCAGCGAAATTTCCGATCCACTTTCGAAGAAATCACCGAACACGAGTGTCTGCCGTGCATAATTCATCGTGAGATTGAACATATTTTTCCCGAGATACCGGGTGGTGGACAGCCACTGGTTACCGTATAAGTCCATGAGAAGATTGATGTCCGCTTCTCCCCTCTTTCCGTTCGCGAAAAACTGCAGTTCCGGCTGAAATCCGGCGTACCATTTGTCGCTCTGTTCACCCGGATATTTCGTCTGCCTCCTCATTATCCTTTCGACCGAGAAACCGGTGTCCGTCGTTCCGTCATCCCGATGATTTTCGAGTATCAAGGTGTCACGGTCGATGGGATGATACGAGGAACGCGGGCCATGCCATGTAAAACCGGTGGTCAGATTCCCGATAAAGCTTGCGGATGGCTCACGGGGCGCATTGAGGGCGGAAAAACCCGCTTTGAAACCGGAAAGCGCGGCGACCGGCGCAGCCGAGGGAAACATGGTGGAACTCACGGGTTCGGGTTCGTGCAGTAATCCATCCATTTCCGCGTTTCCGATCGTCTTCATGTCACGCCCGTTGGCATACACCGTTTCCCTGTTTTTTCCATGAATTTCCGTTCTCGAGAGTATACCGTTTCTGTTGCGCGCCACCTCTGTCGCGACAAGTTCTACCGAAGCGTCCCCGTCGACGATGACCCCGTTCACATTCGATGAAATGGAGCCTCCCGTGCAGATCAGCTTCGCCCCGGCACCGCAAGCGATCCCGGAGATGTTTCCGCTGACGGAAAGACTTTCGGCCCTGACATCGGAACCCTCGAGCAGGTTTACCGCAAGTACATGGTTTCCGGTGAAACGTGTCGATGCGATCGTGCACTCCGAGTTCCTCAACACTATCCCATGAAGGGAGTTGTGTTCGAAGCTGCAGTTGAGGATATCCACCGACCCGTTTTCAACGCATATACCATAGTTGGAGTGCCGGATATGACAATGCTCGAAAAGGGACCGGATACGGCTTCTGCAGTAAATGCGGTCCCAGTCCCAGGGTTGCGGTTTCCGTTTTGCCGACATGAAGACCACGGGCTGCTCCGCGGTTCCACGCGCGATCAGTTGTCCGAACACCGTGATGGTGGTGTACTCCCCTCCCACATAGACGGTACAGGCGGGGCCGAATTCCAGTACTTCGTTTGAAGGGACAATCACGTTCCCGCAGATCAGATAAGGGCCGTCGATTTTGGTAAATGCGCCGAAAAGAACCCCTTCCGGGAGCACCGTTCCGTAGGTGAAGATTTCACGCCGGCTGCCGTCCTCGTCACTCTGACTGCCCGTGGATGCAGCAGTCAACGTCGAAACGGGCACGGTGCTGTCATCTGGAACCGCCTCCCCTTCCGGATCATTCGCTCCGGACAGATCCAGGGCGCAGACCACGGAAATCAGAAACGACAACACCCGCTTCCGTATCGCTGCGCTGTCGATCCATTCCGGCCTCATGGTTTCCTTTACAGTCGTGTGTGCAGTCGTGGTCATCGTTCTGCGCCCTATCGTGCGTCGATCGTAAAGATCTGGCTTTTGACGACGTTATTTATATCGCGTACATCGATCTGGATTTTGTTGACTCTCCGGCGGATGAGTTCCACGTCGGCTTCCAGGTAATTGTCGGTGAATGTACGGAGGGCGACGCTCTTTCCGCTGGTTTTATTGGTAACGATTACCTCGCGTATCAGTCGCATCTCGTCCTGAGGAAGGTTTTCCACGGTAA
>CAZGVZ010000138.1:3620-8107 GCA_964529145.1 uncultured Fibrobacteraceae bacterium
GTAAACTCCACCGTATAGAACGGCAGCTCCCCTGCCGGTGATCCCGGAGGAATATCGAGGGTCACGTTTCCCTGGGGCCTGCGTACCCTGATCAACCAGGTGGTGTTCGCCAGATAATGGTGATTTTGCAGAGCTTCGGTGGCGGAAAGATTTTTCGCACGATCTTCGGCGAAAACGCGATATGAATGTATCCCGTTTTCAAGAGGAATACAGGCGGTTTCGTTTGGCCGTAAAGAACGGGAATCCTTGTTTCCGTCGACTTCGTACCAAAGGGTGATCTCTTCCTCCGGAGTGCGGTCGAAAACCGTGATATTCCAGCAACCCTTCGCCACGGAAGCGCTCAACTGCGGACGGAACGTGTCCGGTGGCTTTTTGTAAAATATTCTTCTCTTCTCGGTTCTGCTGATTCCGCCGGCCACGACCTCGAACTCGAGGATGACCTCTCCCTCTTCATCAGGAATGGTGACCGCACCCGAAAATTGTCCTCCATCCGTGACCGCAAGACGTCTTCCCATTACTGAAACTTCCGCATCGGCCGGAAGAACTTCACCCCGAACGATGAAATTAGTCGCGGTGATCGTCTGGCGTTCGGAAGGGGAGAGAAGAATGAACCGATATTCCGGTTTATAGACCACTCTTCGTACGATCTTCTGGGTGGTTCCGTTCAGGTATGCCTCGAATTCCAGCGTTACAGGGCCCGCTTCGTTGGGAATCGGCACCTGTCCATTGAACGCGCCACCGGAGGTTACGGGTATCTTCACCGAAAAAGCCGACACTTCGGCCCCAGGCGTCACCATCCCAGAAACGGGCAGCACCGGTTTGGAGAACTCCTGACCATCCCTGGGCACCGTGACTGTAAAATTCAGCATCGCATCGGTGACCGCGATCCTGCGGTTCAGAGAAGAGGAGCCGCCCTGCCATTCCGCCTGCACCGCGATCTCCATCGTGCCTGATTCCGGCGCTTTCAGCGATACTCTGAACGTACCGTCGCTCCCGGGAGAGACGGTCTGCCCGTTCACAATCACCGTGACCGGAATATCTGCGGGTTTGATCGACCCGGTAACCTGTACCTGAGCCAGCGGTTGCACAAAAGATCCTTCCGCAGGAGAGGATAATACGAGTGATACATGACTCCTGGCCGAATCTGCCGCGGCACCCGGAGTTCCCGCAGTCGAATCCGCCTCTCCTGAGGTCGAATCGACGGCCGCGGAATCCGGAGGCGAGGAACGCACCGAATCGGCGCCGGCCGGAGAGAGTGCCGAAGGATCTTTCCGGTCGAGTTTTTCGATCGCCACCCGGCCGGAACCCTTTTTCACAACGCCTTGCTGATCTTTCTGCAATTCAATACCCTTTTTTGCTCCGGACGGGGTAACGAGCACCCTGCCCTCGTAGACCTTTACCCGGGTAAGCTCGCCGGTTACTTCCAGGCCCAGGACAGTACCGCGTATTGCCGCAGTGGCCGTGGGGGTCTCGAAATCGAACGAAGAAGTGGACGAGACGATTTTCTTGACGTTCGCCAGAATGGTGCCGTTCATGATTTTCACGCCGGTAGCACGGGATTCATCATTCCCTTTCAATGACGCAAGTTCCATGGTTGTGTTTTCACCGACTTTGATTGTGGAACCGTCATCGATTTCGAGAACCGCTTCCGATTCCATGAATGTACGCACCGCGTCGGTCTCCCTGAGTGGCATACGAAGCCGTGCGTCGTTCCAGACCGTAGAAGCGCCCCGGCGTAGCTGTACCTTTCCTACCGTCTGTTTGATCGTGCACTTTGCGGCGTCAGCCGATGAAAGGAGGCCGAGAACTATACACCCCACTGTGGTAGCTGACAATGTGAAACAATTATGGGGTATGCGCATGATTACTCCCTGAATGAAAAAGGTCAAACGGATATTCCTATGCACAACATATATTTTACCTGAGTTGAGCGACTCTCCTCCGGTGTGAGACCAAAGCCGTAGGCGAATGAGCGGCTGCATAAAAGCTTACATACCTCCCCGGGTATGCCTAGACCTTTGAACGCCGCCTTCACTCGGTTTCCTCACTCTTCGATAAGAATCGCTCAACTCAGGAATAAGTTTTCGGAAAACCGATCCGGACTCGATTCGCCCTCCCGCACAGCCCATCGGCGTTCCGTGTCGAGCGCGGGATGAGCACCGGAAGATTATCCTGAAGGACAGTCCATGACATTCTACCACCCTCTCCGGCACCGGTCAATGAAATTCGATCCTCCGGAACCGCATGATTTCCTGGCTATTCACAATACCGTGAAGAGCTTCGACTGTCCCGCGAAAAGGGTACGGGACATCGCTGGCAACGTGTACAGCCGGGAAAAAATCGGACGGCGGAAGCGTACCGATCTGATCTGCTGCAGCGACTATCTGATAAGGAAATTGAACCGGGATTACAGAAATATCGACAAAGTCACGGACGTATTGTCGTTTCCGTTCGGGGAGGCGGATCTGCTCGGAGAGATCTACATCTCAATTCCACGTTCGGTCGTTCAGGCGCGTCGTTACGGAGTGGCGGTCGATGATGAATTCGTGAGGCTGTTCATTCACGGTCTGCTCCACCTCGCGGGATTTGACCACACGGGTGAAGATCAGAGAACGATCATGGAACGGAAAGAACGATCGTATTTCCGATAATGGCCTTACAATGTATTTTAAACTGGATTAAGGCCAGTTTCGCCGGACTCGGAATGCCGACACCCCCGCGTCCAGGTCTTCTCAGGCCTGCATCGATCCCTGTACAGTCGATTGCGACCTGAGGGGAACGACTTCTATCAACAAACAAGGAGGCTCCTTTTGGAGGGTCATCCCTCAACCGTCATAGTACTCGCAATGCTAGTTTTGTCGTTCGCGCTCTCCGCGATATTCTCATCGATCAAAATTGTTTTCACCTCCATCGCCGCCGGTTCCATTCCCTCGGATGACGAGTACTTCCGGTTCTACTGCTCGAAAGTCGAATCGATTCTTCACCAGGAACCTCTTTTCAGCAGCACGGTTTCGTTCGAACGCACCTTCGCCAACTGCAGTTTCACCCTTTTAACCTATCTCTTTTTACAGCGCCAATTCCCCGCCGTTTCGGTTCTTCAGCAGATTCTGACCTCTCTGCTGGTGTCCATCGCGGTGCTGACACTGTTCGGTTACGAAATCCCCCGGGCGCTCGCGAAAAAATATTATCGCACCATCTTTACGCCGGTATATGCCGGGTACAGGATTTTTGGATGGCTGTTTCTTCCCTTCGTATCGCTCTTTACCGTGGTTCACCGAAAAATCCTTGCGTTTTCCGGCTACGACGAAAGATTCGCCTTTCTGTCCGATACCGAACAGGCAAGAATTTCGGAAAAGAACGGGGATACGCTTGACAAGGAAGAAAAGGAGATGATACGAGGTATTTTCGATCTGAGCGAAACGACGGTAGAGGAGATCATGGTGCCCCGGATCGATATCAAAGGATTCGATCTGAACACGCCGCTTCGCATGATCCTTGGATTGGTGAGAGAGGAAGGTCACTCTCGCCTGCCGGTGTTCAGGGATACCATCGATTCCGTGGTGGGAGTCCTGTACGCGAAAGATATTCTCAGCTGGCTTTCCGATCATCGGGAGGAAGAGTGGAATGTCGGGCAAATTATCAAGAAACCGTTGTATGTTCCAGTGGGAAAGAAAGTTAACGAGCTCATGAGCGATTTCAAAAAGAAACACATGCATCTTGCGATAGTGGTCGATGAATATGGAGGAACCGCGGGCCTCATTACCATGGAAGACATTCTCGAACAAATCGTCGGCGATATCCAGGATGAGTATGATGAAGAGGAAAAGGCGGTGATCAGGATCTCGGATCGTTCGTTTTATGTCGATCCCCATATAGATCTCGATGATCTCGGTGAGGAAATCGGAGTTCATTTGAACGTCGGGGAAGCGGACTATACCACACTAAGCGGTTTGATCTATAACGAATACGGCGATATTCCGCAAAAAAACGTCTCGTTCATCTTCGAAGGCCTGCGTGTCACCATTCTCGAAATGGATAACCAGCGCATCGACAAGGTGAAAATCGAAGTGCTCGCCAATACCGAAGGTCCTGCGTCCATGGCCTGACGTGAGCCTTCCCTGAACATCCCGGATATTGTGCCTGTCCCTTCGAAAGAAACGATGCCGGAACCGGGTTGAAATGGCTCGTTGTACTGAACTATTTTTAGCAATTTCAATTACCAAGATGATCAGTTCCGATCTGCCACAGGAGGTTTTCGGGTGAATATTGTAGTATGCATCAAACAAGTGCCCGGTACGACGCAGGTACGCATCAACCCTGAAACCGGCACGTTGATCCGTGATGGTGTCGAAGCGGTGGTCAACCCCTTCGACGAGTATGCGATCGAGGAAGCGCTTCGCATCAAAGAGAGGATAGGCGGAGTGGTGAAGGTGGTGACCATGGGCCCCCCTAACGCCGAATCTGCGCTCCGCAGCGCCATCGCCATG